>VGKN01000375.1 GCA_016867055.1 Candidatus Omnitrophota bacterium | reverse complement strand
CGTATTTAATTACAGTTTCAATTTTTATATTTCTTATCTTGGTAAGCACTGCCTGGTTTTTCGTTTGCACCTTCTCATTTGTCTCATTGGAGAATAAGATGGAATCTTTGACCAACCAGATAAGCGCGCTTAAGTTCGATACAGAGGTTGTATTAGAAAAAGGACCCACTAAATCAAAGACAGAGCCGGCCTCAAGGAAAGCCAAAAAAGATGAGAGAGCAGCCGATAAGTTAGAAGAGGCAAAACTTGTTTTTGAGGCACTGGAAGATAATCTTTCTAAGTTAAACACGACTTATAATAATTTACTCTCAGAACTTGGACCTGCCACTATGGCGCTATCAAAGAATGCAGATAAAGGGCCTCTTGATTTTAAGGATACCTTTTATAGGACCCAAGCACTTATAGTTAATGAGGCTTCAAGGGCAGGATGTTTAATATCAGATAGGTATTTTGGGTTTGAGAGATATGAAACCCAGCTTCCAAGAAAGGAAGAATTAGATATTTTATTCACCCAGTTGGAATATGTTAGAGACCTTATATTGCTTATGATAAAAACAGATATGAAGGCTATAAAGACTGTCCAGTTAGTACCACCAAGGGAGATAAAATCAAAAAATTTCCAGACAACAATGCTAAAGGAGTATGAATCTAAATTTTTGTTGGAATGTCCCACCTATAGCCTTGTCAATTTTTTGCTTGACATAAATAAACTTGACAGCCTTTTCGTAGTAAATGACATAAAGGTAGAGACTAAAAAAGATGCCTCAAAATTGATACTTGTAGATGTAGATATATCAGCGATTGAACTGGTTACCCCTGAAGCAGAAAACCAACCGATTAAACGTAAGACCCCTTCAGATTCCCAGGCTATGACATTGTATAATATTCTATTTAAAAGGGACATCTTTAACAGATTTGAACGCATAATAGAAGGATACGCTGAAAGCTCGGTTACTACGAAAGAAAGGGTAGCCCCAGTTATCCTTCCAGACTATAGAGGTCTTATTGAACTTCCAGATGGGACGTTGATTGCCCAGGTTAATTTTCAAAACAGGACATATTTTGTTGAAAAGGGAGACAAATTTTTGGATTATATGGTTGACGCTATAACTAAGGAAAGTTTAGAACTTACAAATTTAAAAACCTCTAAAACCTTAATATTAAATATAAATATTAAAAAGATAAAAATTCTTGACATTAAATTTAGTTATTGATATTATTAAAGTTAATAAAACTTCTAAAAAAGTGATACGACAAAATTCTCCTATTATTTATCTAACTGTAATTCTTGTATCATCCCTCTTTTTGACTACCCCTGTTATTTCAATAGAGGAATCAAGCACAGGTGAAATTATAATCTCAAAAGAGGCTGAAGGTCAAAATAAGTTAAAGAAAAAAAGTTTACAAGAACCTGTTACAGCAAAAAAAGAAGTAAAAAGGAAAGCAAAAACTCCACCAAAGGAAGTATCTAAAAAACAAGTGGCAGAGGTTGAAATAATTAATGCAACTGTAGAAAAAGAAAGGATTCCTTCTGCAGCAACCAAAAAAATATCTGATAAACAAGCACTGGAGGTTAAGCCTGTAAAAAAATCTGCCTCAATTTTAATAGAAGAGGGAAAGAGGCTTTATAGATCAGGAGATTATGAAGAGGCACTTAAAAAATACGAGGAGGCGCAACTGCTTGAGCCGAATAATCTCAAGATTATAAAATTGATTAAAGAGGTAAAAGAAGCCCAGATGAATGTGGATATGATAAAGGCGACCGCTGAAAGAGAACTTACAGAAAAGCAGAGACTAACAGAGGTTCAGGAGGGATGGTCTACCCAGCCAACCCTTCTTAGCGAAGAACCGCAGCAGGTTTTAGAGAAGAAAACCTCTTTAGAGGAAATAGAGAAAAAGGCAAGGGTGAAATTGACTTCCTGCGATTTTGATAATGCGAATGTAAGAGATGTAATAAATTATCTTGCAGACTTAAGTGGTATAAATATAGTTTTGGATGAGACTGTGCTATCATCGCCAATGAATGTTACCGTCCATCTTAGAAATTTTACTGTTCTTGATGCCTTAGAG
>VGKN01000374.1 GCA_016867055.1 Candidatus Omnitrophota bacterium | reverse complement strand
AGATAGGCTTAAAGAGGGATATGGTTTAAGTAGCGAGTCCATTAAATTTATAAAAGAAAAAAAGATTTCCCTCGTGATAACGGTGGATTGCGGAATAAGTAGTTTTAAGGAGATAGACTTATTAAATGAGTTAGGCATAGATGTAATTATTACAGACCACCACGAGCCGCGTAACAAAAAATTGCCAAAGGCATTTGCCATTATTGATCCACATAGAGAAGATTGCTTGTATCCCTTTAAACATCTTTCTGGGGTTGGGGTGGCATTCAAACTTGCTGAGGCAATGTATGGGAAATTCCTGAGAGAGCATTTAGACCTGGTATGTCTGGGGACAGTGGCTGATATGGTTCCACTTATAGGCGAAAATAGAATATTTGCAAAGCACGGCTTAGGTTGTTTAGGCGAAACAGGAAAGGTTGGTATCAGGGCCTTGGTTGAATCAAGCGGTCTTTCAAATAGGAAAATAAATGAGACTCATATAGGCTATATCCTTGGTCCTCGGATTAACTCTGCGGGAAGAATCAGTTCACCTAACACCTCTCTAAAACTTTTGCTTACCAAATCTAAAGAAGAAGCCAAGTGCCTCTCGGATATATTGAAGTCAGAGAATTGCACAAGACAAGAGATAGTGGAGGATATTTTGAAAGAGGCTTTGCTGAAAATAGAAAAGGAGATAAATTTCAAATACCACAAGGTGCTGGTCGTAGAGAGCGTAAACTGGCATGTGGGAGTTATAGGTATAGTAGCCTCAAGGATAACCGATAGATTTTTTAGACCTGCCATAGTAATATCCACAAATGAAGAACTCTGTAAGGGCTCCGGTCGCTCTATCAGAAATTTTCATTTGTTTGAAGCCCTCTCTGAGTGCGAGGAATTGTTGAATGAATATGGAGGGCATAAACAGGCCGCAGGGTTTAGTATAATGAAAAGGAATATAGGACCTTTTAGGGATAAGATAAATAGAATAGCCGATAAACTCTTGGATATTAACGAACTTATGCCAAAATTAGATATAGATATGGAAATAGAATTAAAAGAAATAACACCAGAACTTATCAGGGAACTTGAGGTTATGTCTCCCTATGGAGAAGAGAATCCCGAGCCTTTATTTTCAGCAAAAAATCTTTTTTTAAAAACAGACATTCAGTATTTTGGAAAGGATAATGTTAGAATGTGGATAAGCGATGGAAACCTTACTTATGAGGCAGTTGGTTTCGGGCTTTCAACAGCTATACCCTCAGTGGTAAAAAATGATAATGTGGATATAGTTTACTCCCCCTCTATAAATAACTTTAGAAATGAGGATTCTGTTCAGCTTGTAATAAAAGATTTAAGATATTGATAGAAATATACCCCTACAAAAGGAGGATTTTTAAATAGGTTTTTAGAAAGCTTTCTTAACCTTTTCTGATTTTATGCAGGTGGTACAGACCTTTATAACCTTGGTTGAACCATTAACAATAGCTTTTACCTTATGAAGATTTGGATAGAATACCCTTTTGGATACCCCAGTTATTCTTCTTCCAACCCCCCCTTTCTTTTTGGCGAGGCCTCTTCTTTTAATGCTTCTTCCCGAAACCACCCTTTTACCGCAAAAAAAACATACCCTTGACATTATGTCTTCTCCTAAAGTTTGGGCAATGATAACATAACAGAAAAAAAATAGCAAGGAAATTTATAAACTTATTATTAAATAAGGTAACGTTTGTCGGTTAGGGTAATGATACCCGTTTCGTATTTAAGGTAATGGTTACGCCTTTAAACTAAGACGATAGACCTAACCAAATGACGATACGGGCTTCCTAACCGTAACCCATAGACTTTACCTTAAGATTCTATTGTAAACTGTAAATATGACTTAAGGATTATACATAAGATAGTACACTTATAACTAATCACCTATAACGCATAACTATATTTTAATCCCTCGCAGAAATCCCCGGGCTTCGGTTTGACTACATTCACCATCCCGAGCATAGGCGAGGGATAGCCCAAGGATGAATGCTGTATTACTTTTTCTGCTCGGGAGGGAACCTTGAACTTTAGCCCGAGAGGACTCCACTAAATGAAATATTATA
>VGKN01000373.1 GCA_016867055.1 Candidatus Omnitrophota bacterium | reverse complement strand
GCGCCCCATTCTTTCGAATGGTTTGCCGATTCGACTTAACCTTTTAAACTGCTTTATGTTCCAATTAAAGTATACCATATAATGTGCGGAATAGCAACATTATGTAGCAAAACCGCACATTGGTTAATATGAGCAAAGCCAAGGAGTTACGAGAAATTTAAATAAAAGTTAGGTAGACAGTTTCATTAGCGTCGCTATTAAACGGGATTTGCTATGTACAACTATGAATTAAGTGCCGATGAGCAAGAGATAATTGAAAAATGGCGTATGCTGAAGCGCCATTACAAGGGCCATCTGCATGTAAGTTTAAAGGCAAAAGGCTCACAATTCTATCTAGAGACAACTTCTATTAATGAAGGATTGGCAACTTATCCCGGTGATTTTCAAGCGCCGCCTCAAAAGAAAACAGTTGACAAAGATAAAATTTAGTGTATAAAATAATTTGACAATTAGGTAATGTGAATTTTCAGTCGCAGAAAACTCGGTCTTAAATAGATCGGAGACAACTGGGCTGGTTTCTCGAGAAAAAATCGGGAAACCAGCCCTTTTTTTGTGCCATGCACGGCCTTAGAGCTAACCCCCAGGTAGAAGATGGATACATTCAGATTGCTAATGAGTTAATCGATGCGATCATTAGTTATCCTTTTAAGAATTCGGAATTAAAAATTGTGTTGACTATTATCAGAAAAACTTATGGCTGGAAGAAAAAGAAAGACCGGCTTAGTTTTTTGCAGATTTCAAAACTTTCCAGAGTAAGTATTCGTCATACAAAAAGAGTTATGAAGAGATTGGTCCTTGATAATGTAATCTTAAAAGAGAAAATAGCAAACAATAATATCCTCGGTTTAAACAAAGATTATTATAGCTGGGGCCTGTGGAAAAGTCTAAATCCGGGTGACCAAATCGTCACCAGCAAAGTGTCAGATTCGACACTGCAAAGGTGACAGGGTCGGCACCAAGAGTGGTGACGAAATCGTCACACACAAAATAAAAGAAAGAAATATTAAATAAATAGTAGTAAAGAAAGGCTGTGAATTCAGTGGAAAAGTCAAAAAAATTGTTTAGTAATGGTTCAGGGTTTTTTAGTAAGAAATTTATCTTAGACGGCGGCATACCATTAATACTTTTTGGCAAAGAGTCGGAAAAAGAGCGTTTTGTCGTTTTAAAGCTCAAAGATTTCTTTAAATTAACCAATCTATTATTAAAGAATAAAAGAAGCAGTTAAAAAGACATGGCCGGCGAAATATCATATAATAAGGACAAAAGATTAGAGGAAAAGTCAGAAAAGGATTATTCAGATTATCGTCTTAAAAGGCTCTTGGAGATTCTTCTTGAGGCCGATCTGAAGCGGCTAAATGAGCTCTGCCAGGCAGAAAAGAACGATAGAATACCCTCTACTCTAAAAAATAACTTGACTGATAGCGTATAATGATGTAAAATAATTTTGTTATGCGATACGCTATGAAGAAAATTGGTAAGGTAAGGGTTTATACAATTACTGAAACAGCTAAGATATTGGGTGTCAGCCGGCAGGGTATTTATCATTGGTTTAAGAAAGGCTGGGTTAAAGTCAAGCGCGATTTCCGCAATCTGCCGGTTTTCACAGAGGAAGATATTAGAAAAATAAATAAATGGCGTAATACATTAAGAGTGACAGATAAACGATAAGCCTTTTGGGGCATAAATGAAAGTAGCAATCTATATTCGCGTGAGTACTGATGAACAGGCAAGGGAGGGATATTCTATTGAGGTGCAACGCGAATATCTTTTGGATCACGCCAAGCGCCTAGGCTGGGAGGTCTATAAAATCTATACAGATGATGAAAGCGGTTATGTTTTAGACAGGCCTGCTTTAAAAGAGATGTTGCAGGATGCAAGGATCAAGAAGTTCGAGTTGATCATTACCTACAAACTCGATCGTTTTAGTAGGAAGTTGAAAGACCTGTTGAATATAGTTGATGAATTGGAAGGCTATGGGGTAGCGTATAAATCCGCTACTGAGCCTTTTGACACTACTACAAGCGCTGGGAAGCTAATGTTTCAACAGTTGGGGAGCTTTGCGGAATTCGAAAGAAACAG
>VGKN01000372.1 GCA_016867055.1 Candidatus Omnitrophota bacterium | reverse complement strand
AGAGATTTTTAAAAACAGGCGAGATGGTGGTTTATACAAAGGGCAGACTAAAAAACCAGAATATAGAGTTTAAGTCAAGATATGCCAAGCCGTATTTAAATTATCCCCTTATTGTTCTGGTAAATAACGGAAGCGCAAGTGGCTCAGAGATAGTCGCAGGCGCTCTGCAGGATAATAAAAGGGCTATAATAGTTGGGACAAAGACATTTGGAAAGGGTTCTGTTCAGACTGTTATACCCTTAAGAGATGGTTCGGCTATAAGGCTTACCACGAGCAAATACTTTACTCCCCTTGGCCGTTCTATTCATGGAGAGGGTATAATTCCGGACGTAGTTGTTGAAGAGGAGCCTAAAAAATTGGAATCTGCTGCTGAATCACAACAGGATGTTTTTGAGAAGTTGAAATCAGAAGGGGAGATTGAAGAAGAAAAACCACAAAAGGACCAGGGGGTGAAAAAAGAGGAAAAAGGGCCTGCTGAAAAGATAACTGATAGTCAGCTTGCAAGGGCGATAGACCTTATTAAGGGTATAAGGGTATATAGGACCTTTGAAGAAAAAATACCAAAGAAATAATCTCGTTGGAGAATTATGTTCTCTAACAGGATGAAGGGAGTTTTGAAATTGCGTTTTAAATGGATTTTTATATTTGTAGTTTCATTTCTGATTATCTGGCGCCTCTTTTTATTAGTTAGCCTTCCAAAATCCCTTATTAAAAAATCCAGGCTTATAGATACAACGGTTAGCGAGCTACTCTCTAAGAACGGAATAAACGATACATATCTTAGGCAGGAGCTTTATCGTAAGACTAAAAAGAAGAATGTTTCTTTTGAGCACATATATAAAGAATACACTGTGCCGTCAAAATTATCCCTCAAGAACTTCCAGGCAAAACTTAAGTTCTCTCTCAAGAACATAGGATGCGAATTGACAAGGAGTCAACTTGATCTTGGAAAAGACATAAATACCCTTGGTGCAGATATTTCATTTAAAGGGTACGAGATTTTTTCATTAAAACTTATACAGAAATTACCTGTTAAAAAAATATCCTATAAAGAGCCAGTTTTACTAAAACCGCACATTCCTGCCTATGCTGCGATTGTGATTGATGACTGGGGCTATAGTTTGAATAATCTTGAGATTCTATCGCAGATTGAAAAGCCATTGACAATAGCAGTATTACCAAACCTCCCCTATTCTGAAAGGGTAGCAAGAGAGGCAAACCGAAGAAACCTTGAGGTAATCCTTCATCTTCCCCTTGAAGCCCATAATAAGGATATTGAAAACGAGAAGGATACAATTTTTACAGATATGGATAAGAAAGAGATAATCCGCTCTTTAGAGAGGTCTATTAAGAGTGTGCCTTATATAAAGGGTATGTCAAATCATCAGGGCTCAAAAGCCACAGAAGACCCCTCCCTTATGAAAACTATCTTTGAGGAACTTAAAAAGAGAAACTTGTTTTTTCTTGATAGCTTTGTTACTCCTAATAGTGTATGCGAGCCTCTTGCAAGTTCGTCCGGTATAAGGTTTGCCAAGCGAACCATTTTCTTGGATAATGAAGAGGATGCCGAATATATAAAGACTCACCTAAAACACCTCGCCTATATTGCAAAAAGAGATGGAAATGCCATAGGGATTTGTCATGATAAACAGATTAGCCTTTTGGTGTTAAAGGAATTGATGGAGGAGCTTGAAGGAGAGGGAATTAAATTTGTAAAGTTGTCAGAACTGGTGAAATAATATTTAATCCGAAAATCAAACTGCAAAAATACATTTTGGATTTTGATTTTTGATATTTGGATTTTAATATGATAACCTTGGGTATTGAGACCTCCTGTGATGAGACAGGGGTTGCAGTTATAAGGGATGGTAAGATTCTATCTAATGAGGTTGCATCAAGTTTAAGGTTTCATAAGAGATACGGTGGAATAGTCCCAGAGATAGCCACAAGATATCATGTTGAGACTATAGATAGGGTGTTTAAAAAAGCCATTTTAAATGCAGGCGTAAAAAAAAGCCAAATAGGTCTGATAGCCTTTACATACGGACCGGGACTGGCAGGTTCTTTGCTGGTGGGTGTTTCATTTGCAAAG
>VGKN01000371.1 GCA_016867055.1 Candidatus Omnitrophota bacterium | reverse complement strand
TTCAGCACAGTTATTATCAGTTTAAGTTTATATACCTTGGTGTTCTATACGCCTTTAGTATGGTTTATGGCAAGCCCCTTAAAAATTTCTCAGGAACCAGAAAAGGCAGATTGCATTGCAGTCTTTGCTGGAGGAGTAGGTGAATCAGGAAGAGCGGGCCAAGGGTATGAGGAGCGGGTAAGGTATGCTGTTGAACTTTACAATAAGGGCTATTCCAGCCATATAATATTTTCTTCTGGATACAAATATATATTTGAAGAGCCTTTTGTAATGAAAGCGCTTGCGGTTTCGCTCGGCGTGCCGGAAAATGTAATTATGTTAGAGGATAAAGCGACCAATACCTATGAAAATGTAAGATTTAGTAATGAGATTCTGCGAAAAAATAACTGGGATTCCATGCTCCTGATTAGTTCTCCTTACCATATGAGGCGCACCTCTTTGGTATTTAACAAGATTGCGAGGGAAATAAAAGTGATTTACACACCGGTAAAAAATAGCTTTTTCTTTTCACGGCCTGAATCTGGTAAAAGAAAAATTCAAAAACAGATAAACATAGAACAAATTAAGGCCATTCTTCACGAGTATATAGGAATTTTATATTATCTGTTTAAAGGTTATATTTAACGCTTGGAGGGGAAAATGAGGATAATTGATGAGAAGGGAAGGTTATTTGGCAAGATAAACGTAATTGATTTTTTGGTAATTTTCTTATTGTTGTGCGTCTTACCGATATTTTATTTTGGATATAAACTATATAAAAAAGGGATAACCGAGGTTACTAAAGGCGGCGTATTTACCGAGATAGACATATATTGTAAATTTACAAGATTAAACCCTGAAATAATTAAAATGTTATCTGTCGGAGATAAAGAACTTGATGGAAACAACAATACTATGGCGGAAATATTATGGCTAGGAGAAAGCGAAATATCCCGGCACAGGTTTGATTTGGGAAATGGGTTAGCTATATTTAAGAACGACCCTTTATTAAGAGATGTGCCTGTAAAACTCAGGCTTAAGGCAGAAGCGAAAGAGACTAATTTATTTTACAAAGACAGGCAACTTGCAGTTAACTCCCCATTTAATTTCAAAACCAGTAAATACAGCGTAAATGCTGTTCCATTTATAAAGGAAAGCGTGAAACTAATAAAGGCTGAATTTCAGAACTTAGAGCCCGAGGTCGTTAAGGTAATTAAGGCAGGGGATGTGCAGAGGGACCCCTTCGGCAAGGTTATAGGGAGGATAATATCAATTCTTGAGATAAAAAATTCATCCATTATGACCTTAGGCAACAAAAAGGTTTTTTTGATCCCGAATCCCCATAAAAAAGATATGAGTGTTTTATTAGATTATCTATGTATAGAAAAAGAGGGATTGCAAAATAACGAATGCTCTATAAAGGTGGGGCAGGAGATAACGTTTACTACGGATTTATATAGTCTAACAGGAAAAATAATAGAAATGAAAGACAAGTGATATGTTATTAAGACTTTTAGAAACGAGTATAATTTTTACAAAGATAAAGTTCATTTTTAATAGTTACCTTCTTATTGAAGAGCTAATCAATAGGATATACAAAGAAAGCCTGATGCATTATATAATTAAGAAATTGCTGAAAAGGATAAAACTTTTCTTTAAATACAGTTTCTTTAGTAAAATCACCGAGATAAAAGAGCAAAAAATTTATGCATTTTTTGATAACAGCAAGTCTATTAATTTTATGCTCACCGCTTGGTTTTTATTTAAGCATAATTTATTTAAATACTTAGATTTGAGCATATCTTTAAGTGTAGTAAAAAAAATACAGAATAAAGTCTATCTTTTTCCGGTAAAAACAGCAAGCATAGTAATTATTTTGATGATTATTGTGAATATTAGCGTGGCATTGCTGTTTGAAAATAAAATCGGTCCTTTTGAGTGGTTTGCACAAGGTATGTTTTTATTTATATCCCTCGACAGCTTGTCCTCTAATACCAGATGGGAAGAGCTGAAAGAAACCAGTTTTATCCTCCGTAAGATAGGGCTTGTTGATTAACTTTTAATTAATATTATTAATGAGCAATATTTATATTTTAGGGATTTCTGCTTTCTATCATGATAGCG
>VGKN01000370.1 GCA_016867055.1 Candidatus Omnitrophota bacterium | reverse complement strand
CTGGATGATCCATGTCAAAATATTCTGTCGCGTCGGCAGTTGCCCAAAAATTTCTCTCCTCATCCTCATTTTTGAATTTAGGTATTGGCTTTATCTTATTTCTGATTTTTTTCATATTCCCCCCTTTCTTTTTTACTTTGGTTTCTAGCGGAAATAACTCTTATCTTGTTTTGTCTAAAGGTAAAGATTATTGTTAAGTTTCTTCTTAGATTCGTAGTTCCCAGGATAACGAGCCTTTTTTCTTTTTTAGAATGACTTTTATCGGGAAATACTTTTAATGGTTTATTAAAAAAAACCTCCTCTGCCTCCTTAAAATGTACCTTATGTTTTATCCAGTTCTTATTGATATTGCCTTTGTCCCAATCAAAAGAGAAGGGGGTCGGCAATTCTCGCATGAGGTTAGTATATTATGGTGATATACTCTTTGTCAAGAGGCAAGGCAAGCTAAATTTTTTCCAAGAACGGAAAAGTTTGGGCGGACTTACCCGAGTGTTCTTCAGGGCAAAGGCGCTCAATTGCAGAATTCGAGATAAATTAGTTTTCTAATCCTATTCCGCTCGTCGGGGCAAGCACTTTTAGCTTCAAAATCTGATATACTGTATTTAATGAAGGGAATAATAATTGGTGCCTCACTGTCGGGAAAAACCACAGTTGTTAAATACCTACGCTCCGATACCAATATCCGAATATCAGAAATAGATGAGGAATTGACTGTGTCGAATGGTGGTAAATATCCGACTGATGCTGAGAAAAGACATAAAAAATTAGTTCCCAGGATAATCAGAAATTTACTTAACAAAGAAAATATTCTGTTTTTTACCAACACTGATTATTTTTCCTTGGATGACTTGCGGGAAGCAAGAAATAAGGGGTTTAAGATTCTTCTTCTTGAATTGAGTCTAAATGAATTGAGGAGAAGAAACAAAGAAAGAGTGAATAATGAAGGGTATGAAGATTTGGGCAGGTGGCTTGAGGGAATGGTTGGTTATCAGGAAAAAGTGAAAAATTCAGGATTAGTCGATTTGGTTATTGACGCTAATCAACCTGTTGAGAAAATAGCGGAAGGAATTCAGGGGGCACTTGTTTCGTAAGAGAAGTTCTAAGAGCGCTACATCCAGTAAGAATTTCCATCCTTGAGATTTCAGTGGGCGTTTGAAATAATGGACCTATGTCTGCCCGAGAAAATTTTTCTCAAAAAAGAAAAAGTTTAGGCGGGCCTGCCCGTCAGGAATCTCTCTCAAGGTTGAGATAAAAGTCGAATTAGATAATAGCGCCGAGAAGTTGACTGGATATAAATCGAGCAGCCGAGATAGGTGAAAGATTGAAACCGACACCCTTCCTTTTAAGGTCTTTAATCTTTTGCTCGTCGGCGACTTTTCCTAGGTCCGCTATATCAATTTTCGCTTTCCCTCTTCTGTCTGGGAGTAGTCCAGCTTTTAGGCTTACCAATGTATCTATCATCTGCGCCTTTAAGATAAATTGGACCTCTGGTGAAGGGACTACTGTTCTGATACCGTCAATTTCGGCTACTCTTAGCTCCGCTTGAGGAATTTTTATATATGAGGTTCCGTCATAGAGGGGGAGTATAATGAATTCTTCCCCTTCGATTGTATCTCTGTAAGCTTCTACGAAATCGGCTGTTATTGGGAAATCTCCACCCTCCATCCGGACACCCGGCGCACCCATCTTTTCCATCTCGATTGGTCTTGTTTGTTTTACTTCGCATAGTTCTGGTTCTTGGGTTATTAGGAGAAGAGAGCTTCTCTCTGCCGGAATCGAACGTGGATTTTTTAGAAAGCCACCCCAAGTTGCAGAATCGACCACATATACCACATCAATATCTCCGTGTGGCCTGCGATACCTACCCAGTGCGAAATCTACGGCGCCTCCTCCTAGTTGAAATCCTTGGAGTCCTAATCCATCAAGGATAACTCCGGCGGTTTCACTTGCCCTTAAAAAATCAGCTCTATTATTTCCTTCTCGTTCCCCTGTGATAACTTGGACCTCGTTTTCCAATAATGCATTTTCGGCCACAATAACATTATACATTATTCGCTTTTTCCTAGAAGGCGAATGGCTGTAAGGTGTTCTTATTTGTGTTATT
>VGKN01000369.1 GCA_016867055.1 Candidatus Omnitrophota bacterium | reverse complement strand
AGTCTATATTCTCTTCTTTTCTTCATAAGGACTTTGTATTTCTCGGGATTAGTTTCCTTAAGATTTTCAAGTCTTTCTTTTATCTGTCTCCTGTGCTCTGTTATTTTTTCTTTAAATGCCCCTGGGTCTTTCTCTTTAAGTTCTTTTAATTCCTTTATCCTATCCTTCCTTGAAAGCCCGGGGGGCACATTAGAACCCCTCCAGCCCGTCTTTTTGCCCTCATCCCATCCCTTCGGCCTGTCTACGCCTACACCCGTATCCTTGGTTTTTCCTGCACCGTTTGGCCTATCTTCGGCAAATGCAAGGCAAATAAGCCCTACCGTAAAGGAAAGAAATACCGCAACTACCACACAACATGAAATTCTCGTTTTCATCTTAAACACCTCCTTTTACGTTTTTAATGAGCGGACAATTTACGGAGTAAAACGATGTAAGTTGTAGTCCCGAGACTTCGGGACGTCCGCGAATTAAACCCTTGACATCTTAATGTCAAGGGTAAATTCAGCCTTAGAACTTATGTTCGCTGTCGCTCCATAAATTCTGGTTTCATTTACCCTCCGCTTAATTAGACGTAAAAGGTTAAAAAAGGTTTACATCAAAAGTAGATGGTCTGGCTCAGAATCTGCCAGGGCATCCAAATCAAATTTGAATCTATCTTCCTTATTTATTCCTAATATCCCTAAGGTTCCTATAAGTGAAACTCCGCGGCTTGACAGCCGTGGCATCTTCACATTCTTCGGCGTCATGCCAGAGGCAGATCCGCCTTTGGCGGAAAACCCGCCGAAGCATATCCGCCATCCGCCAAAGAGTTGTGGCGGAGCGGATACCCTTTTCGCATTTTCGCCACACTACTTGGCGAATCCGCCATGATTTATGGTGGACATCCACGCCTTTATGGTTCAACTTCGCTCACCATACCGAGCCTGTCGAGGTACAGGCAGGTGCGAAGGCGGGTAAAGTTTTTATAAATTCCTGTCTATCCACAAGAACATCTCTCTACTTTAATAACTCCTCAATTACTGCTATCCAGGCCTTTTCTATATTTAATAACAAATAACCTCCGCCACCTAATATTATCATCCTTCCATTTGCTTGTCTATCGGCAAGTGCAGATAAAAGGGCTGTTGTTTCTCTATGAACCCTTTCTGTAAAATTTAAATAAGTAATAGGGTCTCCTTTTAAAGAGTCGCAACCTGCTTGAAAGAGTATAAATTCTACTTTAATTTTATTCAAAAACTCCTTGGCTTTTTCTAATCCTTCCAAAAAATCTTTATCTTCAGCGCCTACCTCAAATTCTATATTTAATTTTGTCCCAAGGGCTTTTCCTGTCCCTGTTTCTATTTTACCCCCTGTCCCCGGAAAGATGCCCTTTTGATGAAAATCCACAATAAATATGTTTGGCTCAGAGGCAAAAGAATAATAGACCCCATCTCCATGATGGGCATCTATATCAAAATAAAGAATATTTTCTATCTTGTGTTTTTCTCTTAAATAATTTATTCCTATGCAGATATCATTAAATACGCAAAAACCGCCTGCCCTGTTTTTAAAGGCGTGGTGTAAGCCTCCTACAGGCGTAAAGACCTTTGTATTTTCTTGAACAGCTTTATCTATAGAATTAAGGGTTGTGCCTGTTACAATCCGGCTTGCCTTAAATATACCCTTAAAAGCAGGCGTGTCTCCAAAATCTAAATACCCGCCCTTTCCATCCTTTTCTTTTACAAACTCTATGTACTCTCTTGTATGAAAAAGTAAAAGCTCCCTTTGCGTTGCTTCTCTTGCCTGAATTTGTCCTAATGATTTGATTAAATCCTTCTTTTCTAAGGCGGATTTAAAGGTAAAATACCTCTGACCATTGAAAGGATGCCCAGGGAAGGAATAAAGGGAGAGTGTCTTATCCAAAACTGTATAAATTTTTGCTGTCAATTGTATAATCCTTTTTCAACAGAAATAAATTCTCTCTCTATTTTAAAAATCTTGCCAAAAAACTGCTCGCATACCCATATATTCGTTTGGGTGTGTAGACTTAGAGGAAGCGTAGCCCTTATTTTCCCTCCGCAAAGGACAAGATAAGGAATAAGATTATCAGAAAGATGAATATCCGCTGC
>VGKN01000368.1 GCA_016867055.1 Candidatus Omnitrophota bacterium | reverse complement strand
TTTTGGCGCTTGAACGCAGGCAAAAGGGCAAATTTTTCCGCCGCCAAAAATTTGCCCTTTTGCACATCAAAAACCAAAGAAAGACACAAAATTTTCAAGAGGCGGATTTTAGTTTAAAAATTTATATAATGTGGTAAAATATAAAAAGAATAGGAATTCATTTATTCTTCCATACTATAATAGCAAATAATGGATATATATGTCAAGTGTTAATTTAGGAAAAAGAATAAAGGAACTAAGAAAAAGATTTAAGATAACTCAGGATAAACTTTCTAAAAAAGCAGATATTCCCTATAGCACTTTAGCCAAAATAGAGTCCGGATATACACCAAATCCATCTATGGAAACGTTGATTAAGATAGCTGATGCTTTTGGTGTGGGGGTCGATGAGCTTTTGGGCAGAAAATAGTTGACAGAATAAGTTTTTTATGGTAAAAGTAAACCAACAGTTAGGTAAAAGTGGTATGTTTCGAAGGGGGAACTGCCACGTAAAAATAATTAAAACCTTCGCTTAAAAAGGCGGAGGTTTTTATGTTTATGGATACAATAATGCCAGTTTTAACAGAAGAAAAGACAGAAATAAAGAGGAAATATTTGACTAGTCTAGATGGCGTTGATTTATCATTTGCTAATGTTAGAGAGTATGAGCGGACAAAGCATGTCCATAGACTGCATCCATATTTAGGCAAATTTATTCCTCAGTTAGTTGAGTTATTTTTGAAACACTATTTTAAGAAAGGCGACTGGATTCTTGATCCATTCATGGGCTCTGGCACTACTTTAGTTGAGGCAAATGTTCTTGGTATGAATTCGGTGGGTGTAGAGATTTCTGAATTTAACTGTCATATAGCAAAAATAAAAACACAAAAGTATAACATTGATGAAGTTGAGAAAAATATTAAGCAGATACTTCATGAGACTAAAATTTTTAGCAAGTGGTTACTGAAGCCTCAACAGGAACTTTTTCCTGCTTTATATAAAAAGTTTTATAAGAAATTCGAGATTAAAAATGAGTATTTCAAGACTTGGTTTTCTGAGCGAGCAATTCAGGAGATATTTTTTTACAGGGAAAGAATAAAAGAATACAAAAATCAAGATATCTTGCAGGTTATCTTAAGTAGGGCTACAAGAAGCGCCAGACAAATCCCCCATTATGATTTAGCAAGGCCAACTAAACCTGTGAAACAAAAATACTACTGCATAAAACACAAGAGAACCTGCGAGCCTATAGAAGAGGCACTAAAATTTATAAATCGCTATAGCTGGGATACAATTGAAAGAATTAAAGAATTCGAGAAAATACGAACTGATGCAACAATAAAAATAATTCAGGATGATTCAAGAGAAGTAAAACTCAACAAAATGTTATTTGATGGTATATTTACTTCCCCGCCTTATGTTGGGCTTATAGATTACCACGACCAACATAAATACGCCTACGAACTTTTTAATTTTAGCAATAATGGATTTAAAGAAATAGGCCCAGCCTCAAAAGGCCGCAGCCAACAGGCAAGAGAAGAATATCAGCGTGACCTTATCAAAGTTTTTCAGAATGTATCTAACTGGCTAAAACCCAAAGCGAAAATTTTTGTTGTAGTTAATGACAAAGATAATCTATACCCTAAAATAGCTGAAGAATGTAATTTTAGTATTGAAGAGATTTTTCATAGGCCAGTTTTAATGAGAACAGAAAGAGATAATTATCAATTTTCAGAAAGTATATATTATTTTAAGAAAAAAGCATAGTTATGAACAAAATTTTTGAAAAAATGAACCATACTTTAAGACATCTTGAATCCCTTCATGAAATTTTTATGAATCAAGCTAACTTTCAACCTGAAGAACGAAGGGATCATGATTTGTATGTAAGTAATGAAGTTAAACTTAAAGAGAATTTAAATAGGCTAGATTTAGACAGTCTAATTTATGGCCAAAAAGGTAGACAAATGATTTTAGCTGATTTGCTCGAATATATTTTTCTGGGCAGAGGCTATTACTCTATTCAGACAAGAGAAGATAGGAGTAATTTTATAAAGATAATTTTGTATTTTGCTAACTTATTAATGTGTTATGAAGTAATAACTGTTTCTAAGAATCTGAGAAATATAATTTTAGATAA
>VGKN01000367.1 GCA_016867055.1 Candidatus Omnitrophota bacterium | reverse complement strand
ATAATATTTAATCAAAGAAATAAATATAAATGCTTTCTTTTAATATTATTTATGGGAATGGCAAATAGAGTTTCTAAGTTTAGACAAGATCTAACTAAATATGTAGGTTCTCAATTTAATCTTAGAGGCGATTCAAAATATCGTGGAGATGGCAGATCTAATAGATTTAAAAATAATAAATCAATTTCTGTTACTGAAAGAACAGAAATTCCTGCATATCTAATTAGAACAAAGCAGAAATTAAAATCTCAAGAATGGTTAAAAAAATTACATTCGACGATACATGCTACAATTTTTAGAAGTTTAAGGTATAAGATGTTAAAGGGACTTGCCGAACCAGAAAAACAAGACCCAAAAAATCTTCCTTTAATTCAAGTTTTTAGAGATTCTGTTGGCGGAATCAGATTGAATA
The DNA here is from genome assembly GCA_016867055.1 of Candidatus Omnitrophota bacterium. The sequence goes on along the minus strand of VGKN01000367.1, from coordinate 1,712 downwards.
CAGAATTTACTGATGGTAAATTTAAACATTATAGGCCAGAATATGAAAAAGCAGTTAGCCATGGTAAAATTAAAGAAACATTTCAAGAAAGTTATCTAAATTTAAATAAAGGACAAAAAGATATAAAACTATTTGATATTGCTTTAACTAAGAAAGAATATATAGATATTGTAAATAAAATAAAATTAGATCTTAAAAAAATAAACTCCCCATTCTCTTTTAAAGAACTGTGTAATACTTATATGTTTAGTTATCTTCCAGAGGATAAAGCCAAAATTGAAATATTTTATAAATTAACAAAATTACAAACACAATCCAGAGAACAATATGATCAAATAAAAGAAACAAGTCCGCAAACACTCGGCGAACATATTTTTTATTTAGAACTTTCTAAATTCCTGACAAATAAACTTGTAAGAAAGACTCTTACATATCTTGAAATGCAAAAAAAGAAAAATAATGCAAAATAGTTTTGTCTATTTCTAAAATTTAGTCTGATAGATAGAAAATATTTGACATTTGATTAAAAAAAGATTATTCTTTTTTTGTGGGGTGTTAGAAGAAATTAATTTTGCTTATATATTTTTTTGTATTTTTCAAATAAATCACTTTCGTAATTATTTTAAAATAGGAGGTGATCCGTCCGCAGGTTCCCCTACGGACACCTTGTTACAACTTAGTCCGTCTCGCAAAATATAGAATTACTATAACCTGTAATAGGCTAGAGTTCATCCACACTCTACTCAACTGGCTTGATGGGCGGTGTGTGCAAGGCGCAGGGACATATTCACCGCGCGATAGTGACACGCGATTACTGGGGATTCCAGCTTCATGAGGGTGAGTTGCAACCCTCAATCCGAACTTCGGCTAGGTTTCTGAGATTGCCACCCCCTTTCGGGTTAGAGACTCATTGTCCTAGTCATTGTATGCCGCGTGTTGCCCAGAGCAATCGGGCTATACAGACCTGCCTTCGCCCATTCCTTCCTCATTGTTACCAACGCAGTCCTATTAGAGTGCCTTTCCTTATCACTAAAAAAAGTAGCAACTAATAGCATGGGTCTCGCCCGTTACCTGAGTTAACAGGAAGCTTCGCAGTACGAGCTGGCGACGGCCATACAGCACCTCTCAGCGCATCAGGTAAGCCCTTCAGACTGACCATCATCTTGCTGTCTGTTCTGGTGAGATATCTGGCGTTTCATCCAATTAAACCGCAGCATCCACCCCTTGTAGTGCACCCCCGCCAATTCCATTAAGTTTCTGCCTTGCGACTGTACTCCCCAGGCGGTGAATTTAATGGTTTCCCTTCGGCCCTGAATTAACTCGTAGTTAACCCAACACCTAATTCACATCGTTTACAGCTGGGACTAACCGGGTATCTAATCCGGGTTGCGCCCCCAGCTTTCGTGTCTCACTGTCAAATTAGTTCTCGTTTAGCGCCTTCGCCACAGGTGGTCTTCCTAGTATCTTAAGATTCTACTCCTACTCTAGGAATACCCTAAACGTCTCCCTATTTCTAGCCTATCAGTATCTTTTGCAATTCAATGAGTTAGGCCCACTGCTTTCACAAAAGACTTAATAAACCAGCTACACACGCTTTAAGCCAAATAATGCTGGATACCACTCGAGGATTGCGTATTACCGCGGCGGCTGGCACGCATATTGCCCCCCCCTTATTCACATAGCTATCTAAGCTATATAAAAGCCAGTTTTTG
>VGKN01000366.1 GCA_016867055.1 Candidatus Omnitrophota bacterium | reverse complement strand
TAAGGCAGACTTTTCTTTTGCCACAGTTGATATGATCACCCAGCTTTTGGCCTTTTTTTAATAGCACTTTTGTCTGCTGGGTATCACGGCCCTGGTCGAAATAGCCGTCAAAATGGACAGTGTGGCCGGGAGTTGAAAGAGGATGTTCCTCACCATTTTCCAGAGCCAGTTTTCTGACATAAGCAAGATCTTTGGCAGAGCCGGTAAGAACGGTAACTTTATGGGGCTGGCAAAGGTTGATGTATTTTTTGACAACAGCCAAAACGTGCCTATTTTTTAGCTTTTGCAGCTTGGTCAGGTTTTTTTTGTCTAAGGTGGGGGACATACTGAAAAACTCACAAAAATTCCGTCATGGGTCCTGCCGGGAAAGTTTCCCAAACTCCGCTTCAAAATCAACCTCGCTAAGCGAGGCTTCAAGGGAAGTAGCGCTGCGTTTGGGAGTCCCTCTTTCGCGTCACCCATTTCGGTGTTTGATTTTAAAAAGTTTTACAATAAGGTTTAGGCTTATTATACTATAGACGTTTCTAGATCTTACATTGATTGACTAACTTCAACATTTTCTCAAATATTTCAGCTTGTTCGATTGCATCGTCTAAAGCGTTGTGGGTATGTGCTGTTTTGGGAGGGTAGTGTAAGCGAACTTTCTTTTTAACCGTTTCGCCCCATAATGCTTTATGTTTTCCCATAAAGTAGGCTTTTATATCCAACCCACTTATCCCAAAAGGATCATGTCCTAAAAACCTTATAAAATACCAGTGGGTAAACATCCAGTCAAAAGTAGCATTAAAAGCAACAAAAATAGGTCTATTTTCACCGGATACTTCCTTAATCCATTTCTCAAATCTAGCAAATGCCTCTGCCGGTTTTTCTCCTTTTATTCTTAATTCCTCCATTGATAAATCACTTACTTCGAGAGCTTTTTTATCAAAATTATCATTAAGGGGTTTAAGCTCTGCATAGAAAGTCTTTGACGGTTGTCCAACAACGCAGGCTCCTAACGAAAGCAGGCTAAATTCTCCGGGAATGGGACCGGAGGTTTCCACATCTACAGATATATAGAGTTCAGGTTTATGTGTCATATAAGCATATTGTACATGATTTTTATTGGAGATATCCTACTTGCAAAATGCTGTAAAATGTTATAATATTAACTGGAAGTAAGGTTAAGCATTACTTACAGATATTATTATGAAAAATGAGGTTATTATTGAACTCTATAAAAAACCACAGACTGTTTTTACCCTTAAAGATATTTCTTTGCTATTTCCTGAGATTCCTTACAATAATCTCAAAGAGCGAATGTCTTATTTCGCCAAATCCGGCTCAATTAGAAAGTTGAAAAGGGGAGTGTATGCAAAAGATCAGTTTGATGTCTTTGAACTGGCAAACAAACTCTATGCGCCTTCCTATATTAGTCTTGAAACAGTTCTCCAGAAAGCTGGTGTGATCTTCCAGTACTATGAGAGCATTTTTGCTATTTCGTATATCTCAAGAACAGTAGAAGTGAGCGGATTTAAGGTCGTATATAGAAGAATGAAAAAAGACATACTATTAAACAAGCAAGGGATTGAGGAAAAGGGGAATGTTGTTATTGCTTCTCCTGAACGGGCATTTTTGGATGCAGTATTTCTTTATAAAAATTACCATTTTGACAACTTAGATTCCCTTCATTGGGATAAAATTATAGAGTTGAAAGACCTATATAAGAGTCGTGCTTTTATAGAGCGCATAGAGGAGTACTATCAGATTTATAAAGAAGAACATGTTTAACCATACAAGACACAGAGTTATTTTAATTGAAATCTTGAAGGATATTTATAGCAACCCACAGCTGAGAACCATTTTAGGTTTCAAAGGGGGAACAGCTGCAATGTTGTTTTATGATTTACCGCGTTTATCGGTTGATTTAGATTTCGATTTATTGAATGCAGATAAAAAAGAATTAGTATTTGAGAAAATCAAAGCTATTCTTAGCCGACGCGGAGTTTTGCGCGAAGCGAAAGAAAAAAAATATACTTTATTTTTTCTTATAAGCTACGAAAAAGGTGAGCGTGCCATAAAGATTGATATTTCCAAACGTAAGGGTATAAGTGGCTTTCAACTAAAAACCTATTTAGGGGTTCCGACGA
>VGKN01000365.1 GCA_016867055.1 Candidatus Omnitrophota bacterium | reverse complement strand
AAAGGCAGGAATATCTGTTCTTCGAGAAACTAAGATAATCATTCAATGATTCTAACTCTTCGGGGTTTAATCTAATACAAATACAATAAATGCGTTGCGATGGATAAGATTAATAAAATAAGTTTAAGCCCAATTTACTTCTTCGCTTGCGGTGCTCGGAGCATTCGGCTAAACTTCTCCTACAAGCACCCCCATCCCCTTAAAGGGGAAACTAAGGAAGCAACTTACGGAGAAGCCTCGCCTCATAAGCTTACTTCCTGCGCTCCTTATGCTCATTCGTAAACTTGGGCTTAAGTGTAAATTTATTCAGTGTGTTTGTATTAAATAAGGATTTATAAGATTTATAATCTTATTTCTTACCCCCGCATTTGAATCTACTACCCTTCTGGCGTTATCTCCCATATGCCTCATCCTCTGCGGGTCCTTTAAAAGACCTGAAAGTTCCTTAAACAATTCCTCTTGGTTTTTAACCTGGAGTGCTCCGTTTAGACTTAGAAACCTCTTACTTATTTCTTCAAAATTATCCATATATGGACCGAAAAGAACCGGCTTACCAAAAAAGGCGGGCTCTATTGGGTTTTGCCCTCCATGAGGGATAAGGCTTCCTCCGATAAATACAATATCAGAAAGTCCATATAAGTATCTTAGTTCACCAATTACATCCAGAATGATTATGTCAACACCTATTATCAATTTGGTGTCTAATCTTGAATAAAACTCTGTCTTAAAGCCATATCTGAATGCTTCTTTCTGGACACTTGTAGAGCGCTCTATATGCCGCGGGGCAATTAAAAAAAAGAGGGAAGGATATTCGGATTTTAACCTTTTAAAAACCTCTAATAACATTTGTTCTTCCTTCGGATGTGTACTGCCTGCTACAATGAGCCGTGCGTTTTTGGCTTTCAAATACTCCCTTATTACATCAGCCTTTTCTGATTTAAAATTTTTGTCTAATTCAATATCAAACTTCATATTTCCTGTGACAAAAACCTTGCTCTTATGCGCACCCAACTTAAGTATCCTGGATTTGTTTTCTTCATCCTGCATACAAAACAAATCAATCTTATCCAGTATAGGCCTCAATAGATTCTTAACCAGCAAATATCTCCTGAATGCACGGTTAGATATTCTACCGTTTAATAAAAGGATGGGGATATTTCTTTGTTCGCACGCATATATAAAATTTGGCCAGATTTCAGTTTCAAGAAGAATAAATAAGTCAGGTTTTAATCTATCCAGAAAAGATTCTACGATAAATCTTAAATCAAATGGAAAATATATAACTATCTCGTCTCCCTTAGTGATATTTCTTGCGAGAATATTCCCTGCTTTTGTAATAGTAGAAATTACCAGTCTATATCTAGGATAGTTTTTATTAATATCTTTTATAAGTGGTTTGCTTGCAGAAATCTCGCCTACGCTTGCGCCATGTATCCAGATTCTCTTTTCTGTTTTTAAGGTTTTAAAGACGCCTTTTTTAATATAGAATCTTGAAAGGATTTCTTTATGAAGCTTTCCTTTTATGAGAAAATAGGGGGAACTTAAAAGACTAAAAAGGACCAGAATGCCACTATATAATATAAGCATTACTATTATTTATTCTCAAACTGAACCTTAATTACTATGTCTATATCTGTCTTAAGCTCTCGGATGGGCCTTCTCGTAAGAATCTTTCAAGCGTTCAGTAGTTATGTGGGTATAAATCTGTGTTGTGGAAAGGTTTACATGGCCTAACAATTCCTGAACACTCCTCAAATCTGCTCCCCTATCCAATAGGTGTGTCGCAAAGGAATGACGTAATGTATGCGGTGAGATTCTTTCTTTTAAGGCCGTCTTCCTTATGTATTTTTCTATTATTCTTCTTACTGATCTGGCGGTTAAGCGGCCTTTCAGTTTATTTAAAAAAAGAGGGCCTTTCTCTTTTGAACTATTTATCATTACCAGATAATCCCTGATTGAACGAAGTGCGCTATCGCCTATTGGTAAGAGCCTTTCTTTTTTACCCTTGCCAAAAACCCTAACAGTGCCTCCGATAAAATCTATATCCTCTATATTTAATCCCACAAGTTCGCTTACCCTTATACCTGTGCTATAAAGCGTCTCCAAAATTGCCTTATCCCTTAGGCCTGACTCTTCGCTTTTATCGGGGGATTCAATAAG
>VGKN01000364.1 GCA_016867055.1 Candidatus Omnitrophota bacterium | reverse complement strand
CCAAATTCTTAATCTTTATAATGTAAAGACAGATTTAAAAAAACTGGAGCAGGGTTTAGAACTATATTAATAAGATATATTGTTACTATTCAGCATTATTATAGCAAATAGGTATAGCAATAAAAATGAGTATATTTACAGATTAATTATTCACTTTTATCAATAGGTATATAGCATTTCAAACATTTTGTCATTCCGCACCCCAAGTGTACCAGGTCTTCCGCAGTACCTTTGTACCACCCAAAACTATAGTTAGTATTATATCCTATTTTTTTTTCAAAGAGCTATATTTTTTGTAAGGCTTGTTTTGCTCACGAAGTGACGGACCTGTCATTTCAACCTGATATGAGGAATGACATAATCTATCAAGTACCGAATTTCCTATTATTGGATCCGGAAATAGTGCCTGCCATTCTTCTGGGGATCTTGCACTTGTAATAATTGTTGATTTTTTGCCATATCTCTCAAGCACTATCTCATAAACAATATCAGCTTCTTCTCTTGTCATTTCTTTTACAGCAAAGTCGTCAATAATTAAAAGGCAAGCTCTTATGTATTGTCCCATTGCTCTATCTCTGGTTCCGTCAAACCCTGATAGTTTTAGGTGCTTAAACATCTTGTCAGAGCGGCAAAACATAACAGTATGCCCTGCTTTTAGAGCAGAAAATGCCAAATGCCGGGCCAAAAATGTCTTACCTGTACCGGTAGATCCAAAGGCAAGCACTGAGTGGTGCTCTTCAATGAAGTTTAAGCTAAAAAGATCCCTTACAAGTTCCCTGTCATAGGCTGTTGTTGTATCCCAGTCATAGACTTCAAGGTTAGCCTCAACTCCTGCCTTTTTCATCTTTAAATTCAGCAGTTTTGTCTGCCTTCTTTCAAGCTCATCATAAAATATCATCTCCAGAAACTCCACTATTGTTATCTTTTTTGCATTTGCATAAGATATTCTTTCCTCCAATGTGGGCAGTATTCCGGACAGCCGAAGAAATACCATTGCATCCTTTAGTTCTTTTGATATTGCCATCGTGTGTTCCTTTCTTATTTGTAATGATTAAATGAGTTTGCTTCACGTAAAAATTTAAGCTGGACTGGCTTTTGCTGTTTTAATTCAGGTTGGATTACATCATTTTCAACCCCATTTTTTAATATATTTTCAATTCTTCTCATATCATAAATGCTGTATGCTTTGGCTTTGGTAAGGGCTTGACTTGTTCTATCTGATCCATACTTCTCTGCAAGTCTTAGTATTTTCTGTGCGCTACGCAGCCTGTGCCAGGGATAAGGACCGGACAGTATTTCTTCAATAAATGCTCCAATTGCATCACTTTTTTTATAGCCTTCTTCTATTTGATACTTGGGGTTTCTTAAGGTATAAGGGGTAAGCTCTGCCGGATAATCGCTAAAATCGGTACTTCTTTTTCCTGCCTCAACTGTTTTATGCACTTTAATTAAAGACCCATTATGATAAATCTTAACAAGGGCACTATCGCCCCTTACGTCAAGGCATTTACCTATATATCTTGTTGGAAGACTATACAGGCTGTTTTTAAATCTTATGTGATGATCTGGATGAACCTTACAGACAGCCCAGAGCGCAATATCATATCGCTCATATGAGTAAGGGATAAGGGCATCTTTTTCATACTCCTCAAATGCAATAATTGGAACTTTTCCTGTGGTTCCATGTACTCTTGTTCCTGCAGTATCTGTGCACCAGTGGATAGCTCTTCTGCTGCAATCACCAATACCTAAGAATTTTTCACCCTTGAAGAAATTATCCCTAACATAGGGTATCATCCGCTCTATTATTGGTTTTCCCTTAGCGTGGCCAATGTTAGCCGGATCTACTATAAATCCTCGGCTTTGAGCATATTCAAGAAAACTTTTGTTAATTGTAGGATCTGTTCTGTGCGGTGTAGTTATTGCAGGTTTGCAGTTATCAACTATGACAAGGGCGGTAATACCTCCAAAATATGCCCAGCTAGCTTCAAATCCGGCTATTATTGCAGCTATATCCTGGGAAAATGTTATATATACAAACATATGGCGGCTGTAGCAAAGGGTAACAACTAGGGCATATACTTTTTTCTCTTTATCACTGTCAAAAATCTTTCCCAGATACCCAAAATCAGCCTGGGCATACTGGCCAGGTTCAGTTTCAGGTAG
>VGKN01000363.1 GCA_016867055.1 Candidatus Omnitrophota bacterium | reverse complement strand
TTGACCTATATCTAAGACTTTTGAGAGAATCTATTGAAAGATACAGAAGGTTTTTTAAAAAGGTAGATGTGGCATAATTTACAGATACCTTGTATAATTAAAAAGAGAAAGGTGATATAGGATATGAATAAGACTAATACGATAATCGCGAGTATTATTTCTCTGGCGTTATGCGGATGCGCAGATTCTTCTTCTCTTATTTTGGCGAGGATAAATAATAGGGTGATAACGCTAAAGGATTTTGAAAAGAGACTATCAAAATTGCCCCCAAGATATCAGGTAATTGTCAGCAAGAGAAAACTTGACTACCTAAATAATCTTATTGATGAAGAGTTGCTTTTTGAAGAGGCAAAAAAAAGGCGCCTTCGGGATGATGCTGATATAAAAGAATTGCTGTTTGAGGCTGAGAAAAAGATACTGGTCTCCAGACTTATTGATACAGAGATAAATAAAAATATTAGTATAAAAGAAGAGGAAATACAGGATTATTATAATTTACATCAGAATGAGTTTGTAGAACCAGAGAGATTAAGAGCAAGTCATATTCTTGTGGCAACTATGGATGAGGCAAGCCAGATATTAAAGGAATTAAAAAATGGCAAAGATTTTGCAGGGTTGGCAAGGGAGAAATCGCTGGATGCCTCTAAGACAAATGGAGGGGATGTGGGATACTTTACCAGGGGCCAGATGATCCCCGATTTTGAGGATGCCTGCTTTAGACTAAAACCAGGAGAGTTAAGTGACGTTGTCAAAACATCGCTTGGATTTCATATAATAAAGCTCACAGATAGATTACCCCTACAGCGTAGGGGTTTTGAGGAGGTCAAGGAAGAGATAAGAAATATCCTATTGACAAAGAAACGCAAGACAAATTTTGATAATTTTATGGCTAATTTAAGAAAGTCAGTCAGGATAGAGGTAAATGAAAAACTTCTAACAAGGGAAGATGAAGAAAAATCAAAGGATTAAAATTCTATTTAGCGTATTAATAGCGGTTTTTTTATTTGCCTTATCGGAGGTATATATTTTAGATGCAGCAATGGTTGACAGAACAATAGCGGTGGTAAATGATGAGGTGATAACCGAGGGTGAGTTAAATGAGATATTAAATCCCATATATGAACAACTTAATGAAACATATCGTGGAGACGAACTTGAGTTTTATTCTGAGCAGGCACGGAAGGAAGTATTGGAAAGGCTTATAGAAGATAGATTGATACTCCAGGAAGCCAGGAGGCAAAAAATCCTCGTAACCTCCGATGATATAAATCAAAAACTATCAGAATTAAGAGAAAAATTTTCTTCTGATGAAGAGTTTGAAAAATCTATGGCTGGTAGTTCAATGACTATGGGAAGGTTAAAAGAGAGGATAAGGGAACAGCTTATGATGGCACGGTTTTTTGACAAAGAAATCTGCTCTAAAATTGTGGTAAATCCCCAAGAAATCACCAATTACTTTAGAAATAACCCTGATAAATTCAGGAATCCTCAGAGGGTAAGGGTGAGAAATATAACAACCAAGTTTAAAAATTCAACTGAGAGACTTTCTGCAAACAGGAAAATAAAAGAAGCTCTTTCCCTTCTAAAACAGGGAAAAGATTTTAAAGAGGTTGCAAGGCAATATTCAGAGGGGACTAATGCCGAAAGTGGAGGGGAATTAGGCCTGATTAAAAAAGGAGAGATGAGAGACGAAATTGACAGGATAATATTCAATCTAAAAGAAGGAGAGATCTCGGATATCATAGAAACTGAATCGGCATTCAATATATTTTTTGTAGAGGAAAAAATAGCGAGTCATGAAAAAAATCTTGAAGAGGTTAAAGACCAGATACAACACATTCTGTTTCAGGAAAAATTGAAAGAAAGATTTAATGAGTGGGTTGAAAAGCTAAAAAAAGATGCCTATATCTCAATCAGATAAATCCCGCCCTATTTTAATCAACAATAAACCACGGATTGCCATAACCCTTGGCGATGTTTCAGGGATTGGTCCGGAGATTATCTGGAAGGTATTTTTAAATCACAGTCTATTTCAGGATGCTATCTTTGTTGTTATCGGGGATCTGGATATATTTAAAAACCTAAGGAGACATTTAAAGAAAGATTTTGAAATAAATCTTTTAAGAATAAGCAGGAATTATAGATTTTTAAAAGGTGCAGTTAATCTGA
>VGKN01000362.1 GCA_016867055.1 Candidatus Omnitrophota bacterium | reverse complement strand
AGCAAAAAAGGATGTAGCAAAAAACGTGGATTTGGCTAATGTGACCTCAAAATTAAAGATGAAGGGTAGATGGGCAGCTGGTTATTACAGTTCCGAGCAGGATGGGTCTTATCCGAACGGCTCTTTCCAGATGCCAGAGGCAAAACTGCAGTTTGCGTTTGAACCTGATAAGTTTAATACCATTGTAATGCGTTTAAACTTAAATAATGCTACTTTTAATAATGTTGATTATCTTTATATTGATTCTAAAGATTTTCTCGCATTTTTAAAGGATACACCTTTTACGTTAAATTCGAGGTTAGGAAGGTTTAAGATGGATATTGGTGAAGAGACATTTTCAAATAACCCTATAGAAGGCCTACTTGCCTCAAATTCCGCAGCAAATGTGAGCGGTAATGATGAAGGCCTACAGTTATCCGGAAAGATAGGAAAGAAAAATCCCTTAAACTGGTCAGCAGGTGTATTTAATGGGAACAGCACAACTGGTGCGGATAATACAGAGGCAAAGGCAGCTACTACGAAACTTTCCTGGACGCCTATAAAACCGCTCTATGTTTCCGCAAGTTATGCCACAACAAACAGGCTTAAAACAGCAGACTCCGAGATTTCAATAGCAGGTTTAACATCAAGGCCAAGCGGTGCAACAAATTGGGATAGAGCACTCTGGGAACTAGATGCGAGATATGATTTTAAAAAGGGCAAAAATAAGCTTGACCCACCTGCATTTACAGACAGCAAGGCATATATTAAACTTGCATATGGCGAGTTTAAAGATAACACTTCCAATGTTGAAGATAGAAAAGGAGATTATGGTTTTATTGAGGGGGCATATAATTTTACTCCTAAACTTTACGGTGCTTTAAGATACAGTATGATTGATTTAGATGATTCAACCACGGCCTCATTAAATAGTGTTACCGCTAATGAGTATAAACGTTATTCATTTGGTGGAGGTTACAGATTTAGCGAGAATACTATATTTAAGGTAAGCTATGATTTAAATGAAGAAAAAGGCATGCCCGCTACCAGTGGCGATGCACCGGACAATGACCTTATCTCGGCAATAATCGCATCCCAGTTTTAATGAGAGCATATCAATTTCAATATTACGGTATTGAAAGGTAGTCCTCTTTTTTGTTGGGCAATACATAGGTAGTGTTGTGTTAAGATTTATAAGGTCACCTAAAACAATAGGTTGTTGAGAACGTATAAGTATAATAGGTGACTTTTTTTATCTCTTGAGTTATTTGATTTTTTATGTAAAAATATTTAAAACTAAAATGTAAGAGTAAACCCCGCTTTCCGTGCCTAAAGCACGGGGCTTTGGGAGAAACGTATTTTAATATTGCCCTCCATCCGCCCTGCTTCCTTGCGAAAGCAAGAAGGGGGCTTTATGTGGGGCGTGGTTTACCAGTCACAAAAATTATGAAATTAAAGCAGGATTTTTAGTCCTGAAAGGAGAACTATATGAAGGTTAAAGAGATAATGACAAAAGAAATAAAGAGCCTTCCTCCTGAAATGCGCGCAAAAGAGGCTTTGGATATTCTTATTAATATGAAGATAAGCGGACTTCCCGTATTGGATAAAGAGGGAAGACTCGTAGGAATGTTTACCGAAAAGGATATTTTAAGAGCCATTTTACCCGGTTATTTGGAAAAGGTAGGTAAATTCGTTTACGTTGAGAATCCCAAGAGTATAAAGATTAAGATAGCAGGTCTGGATAAATTGAAGGTAGAGGATATAATGCGCAAGGAGGTAGTAACTGTAAGCGAGGACACTACGCTATGCGAAGCGGCGCGACTTGTCTTGACGCAGGCAATCAGGCGAATTCCGGTTTTGAATAAAGAGCACAAAGTCGCAGGTATTATAGCGCGCGAGGATATTATTAAAGGGTTGCTTACGCCGTAACAGCAAATTCAATTTCTATGGTAATTAAATTTTTGGCGTTATTGATAATTTCGAGCGGTACGGGATTATTAAGCCGCATCTTAGGTTTAAATGCTCAGCAATCCATATCTATTTCTATATTTCTTGCTTCGGTTTCGGGCACACTCTTTTTCTGGGATTTCCGTTTGGGTTTTGTTTTTCTGGGCACCTCCTTACTTTTAATCTTTCATACCGTAGATTTAGAGAATGTAATAAAATTTGCCTCTTTAGACGTGATACTTTTCTTAGTA
>VGKN01000361.1 GCA_016867055.1 Candidatus Omnitrophota bacterium | reverse complement strand
AAAATATCAATTGGTATTTGAAGCTCTATTATATTGGCTATAGACATTACAACAGAAAGAAGCTTCTCATCAGGTGAATCGGATATTAACTTGAATAATGCCGACTTCGAATCAAGTAAGATACCTAATATCTCTCCCTTATCCGCCTTAGAATCTATATCTTTAACCATTGACATCAAAAGGTACGCTTTGTGCTGAGAAGGAAATTCCTCACTTTGTAAAAGTCTAATCAAATTGGTTTTTGTGGGATGCACAGCAAACCTGTATTGTATGCTATTTATATCCTCCATATCACCCTTGGAAATTTTAGCTAAGGCCTCTGTGTCTAGGTTAATAATATTGGATATTGTTGCTGGAGACGGTAATGTGGATTCTTGTGATAGAAGTGTATTCAGTGCTGTGTTTGCAATTTCACCTTTGCCCTTTAGCGCAATATTATTTAATACCTCAAGTTTGTCTTTGTATTGTTCTTTTGATAAGAACTGAATTAATTCTAAAGCAATGGGGCTATCGTCTCTTAAAACTAGCGAGATAATAATATCTTTATCTAAATCAAGCAAGATTCCTTTTGCTAACTGGGATGCCGTAGGAACAGCTACGTTCTTAGCCAAAGTTAATAGAGAAACAACCCATTCTTCTATATAATCCACTTCAGCCCTATGTTCTGAAATTTGTTTCTGTATAGTCCTTACCAATTCAACTATTTTTGCTGCATCCACAAGCTGTGTTAATATTTTAATTGAGTAAATGCGTACATCACTATTTCTGTTTCCTAATGCAGTAACTAAATGCGGGACAGCGGGCTGGCCAATTCTAAATAAAACATTACTTGCCTTTCCACACATAATCACTCTATCGGAAGGTGCTCCGGTTTTATATCCTAATGCGTTGATTAAGGCTGGGACTGCACGCTCGCCAATTTTAACTAAAGTTTCTACAGCTACTTGACATACCTCATCTTTGTCTATTAGGGCAGAAACTAGCGCTGATATAGTTTCCTCATTCGCCTCGGTAGCTATATCTCCAATAGATACTGCTGTGACTCTTCGGGTCTCAGTATCGCCATATTTTAAATCTGCATTATATTTTCTAATTCTGCGAGGGGGCGTAAATTCGTGGAGTCTTGTTAAAATCTCCTCTGCAGCCCTACGGACAGAACTTGCTTTATCGCCTAATATACCTTCTAACGCTGGGACCGCAGGTTTTCCGACTTTAACCAAAGCGTCCATAACAGGTTGCCTAACAGCAGTGTATTCGTCACCTAAACAATTAACTAAGCTTGGAACAGCAGCAGGACAACTAATTCTAGTCAAAGTATCAGCCGCAGATTGACGAATATCGCTAACTCTATCTTGTAAACACAGTAAAAGCGTAGGAATAACATCTTTATATTCTGCGGCCGCAGGACCAATTAAACCTATAGCTGCAAGCGCAGATTGACGAGTAAGGTAATTTGGGTCTTTCAAATCAGCAACGCATTTAATAATTTTGCGCTTAAGTGTCAATGCATTAATTTTAGTTAAAATTTCAAATGCGCTATTACGAATATCTTCTGCATTAGCTTGTAAAAGTTTATCTAAGGCTTCTATTATTTCTGTGGTAGAATCTTCAGGTTTAAGTTTATTAAGGGCTCTGGTTAAGTCTTGGCGGACAGCTTTGTCTGTTTCTTTTTCTAATAATTTTATTAAACTTAAAGTGACAGATTTTATCATAGCGGATTCCATACTGCCGAGTTCATAGGCTGCTACCATTCGAATATCTCTATTAGAATCACTCAAATCAGTCATAAGTTTTTTCAATTTAAGTTCTGGCGTATAGGCATTCATCCGCTCTAAAGTAGTAACCGAGGCTTGACGGGCAATATAGTGTGGACCTACTAACTCGTTAGCTAAGGCAGGAATGGCAGTTTTGCCTATATTTACTAAAGCGTTGACTGCAGCTTCGCGAATATCATTACCCCCCTTTCTTAACATTACCACTAACTTTGGAATTGCTTCTTGGCAACCAAGTTTACCAAGGGTTGTTGCTGCGGCTTTACAGACTTCGTCATCATCATCTAATGCCTTGATTAAATCTGGAGCGGCAGTTAAGGCAATTGTCTTATCTATAGCACCGAGGGCTGTGGCTGCGTCTGCTCGTATAAACCTTGATAAGCCTGACTCTTTTAAATCTGCCCTAT
>VGKN01000360.1 GCA_016867055.1 Candidatus Omnitrophota bacterium | reverse complement strand
ACGGGCTTCGAGTGCCGTGGTTAGACGATGACCCTCGTCTTTAGCCTGACTAGCCCTTTTTACTGCCCTCTCATAATTCTGATAAGCCAGCCTTGCAGAAGTAAAGACCTCCTGCATCAATGCCTCTACTCTTTCTTCAGAGACGCCTCTAAGGGCAGCGTTATTAGCGGCTTGGAGTTTCCCGTAGTAATCCTGCCCGATATTTAAAGCGATGCTGATAATTCCCTCTCTGATTTTATTGCCGCTGACTTCTATTAATTTCTCAAATTCCTTTTGTCTTTCTGTTCCAGGATAGCTCGGTGTCATTAACGACCTTAAGGTTTTGGCAGCGGCTTCAAATTTAGATAGAGTATCAAGCGCATCTTCATAATTATTCCTTCCTACAGCGTCATCAATTGATACGGTGTTCAAATATATACTCATAAACTGTTTTTGAATCTCAGTTTCTCGCTTGCTTTTAAGTTCTGCTATTCTTTTTGGTAGACCTAAATAGAAAAGGTGGGTCATAATTTCCTCCTGCATAGCCCCAGGATTCCAAACCAACACGTATCTAAGAGGCGTTGCTGCCCCTATCAAATAAATAATTACAGTGCCGTAATTAAGCATTCTCTCCAGCAGGCCAGAACGTGTATAATTAGCGGTTGCTATTCTAGAATATAGAGTCTCTATAAAATATTCATATACAAATGGGAATGGTCTCTTTTCCTCATCTTTGATACCTTTTTCGCCAATAGTATAGATATCGTTACGCCAATCTGCAATGATGTAATTCATCCAATAAATTGATGCAATAATACTTATACCTACAAGTATCAACAATGATACTATAGGGTTAACGGGATAAACATAATGCGTTACCCCTAACACAAGAATATTAATTACACTCATAACTGCCATAAAATAGAACATCGCGTCTGTTACGTAGTATTCTTCTTGTCCCTTGGCTCCCTTTTTAGCATCTTCATCTTTTTTACCGGCCCTTTTCTCAGCTCTCTTATGCAAACTACCAGAAAAAACCCCCATCAATACCATTAAGATAGCCCCAACTACCAAAATAATAAATCCCACATTAAAAGAGATTGTTTCATTAGCTGCCAATAAAACAACAGCTGACAGCGTAAAAACCATAAACGTCATCATAAAGGGAGCTATGGCTTGTTGAAATAGAGTAAAGGGGTGCTTTCTCCAGACTAGCCCCTCGGCCTCTTGTCGAAGCGTCCCAAAAAGCCTATGCAAACCGCCTGGCACTTTTATTACGGGCCCGGCTTTTAGTTTTTCTCCCAATCCTCTCTCATACTCTTCTAATTTCTCAAGTTCTGCTTCTTTCCATTCACCCCATAATCCCTTTATAGTTTCAACTATTTTATAGTCTCCGATTGGAATATAATCAAAGTAAAGGTCCGCTTTGGCTGTTGTATCCACCTTAAGTTTGAAATATCCAAAAAGCTTGGCTGACAAATCCTCTCGCAGTATACTAATATCTGCAATAGCATCATATATTGTGTCGCGAACCTGTTCATCTAAGAAAGGATAGACTCCCCGCGCCTCTCTCCATCTTACCCTGAAGTTAGTAACCACAAGGTAATCATTGCGCCAATCAATATAGCTCCAGATAATTGCGAATATTGCCCCTAATACAGGTAGGGCTGCCAGGCATATAACAAATGCAGGCACGCCTGAAGATAAGGCAGCTATTAAACCCAAAAGGCCAAATCCTCCTACAAAAACAGCTGGGATGATACGTTCTGCAAAAGGAACCCAATGCCTTTTTACAAAATATTTAACCTCTTCTCCAGGCAGAAGCCAGGGGAAATTGTATTTAAGCTGAGTTGTTACTTGGGGCTGGGGAGTTCTGCGGGGAGCACCTGCCATCATATTCAAGGCTACTAAAGGAATACCTATAAGGCTGGCAAGGGGCAAAATAGACGAAACCAGGGAAGAACCGCTTAATAACTGTAAGATTTCTAAAATGGCAATGATAGAAATGATAAAGGTAAAGATAAATGTTACGATGCTCAAAAGAAGCGTCTCTGCCTCTTGATAGTATAGGTATCTCTCTTCTCTTTCGCTTCGCACAAGATTACGCAGCGCAAAGAACATAAGGACAACAGAAATTATCAGGGAAATCCCTATCCCTAATATATTGCTTAGTAGATTAAATCCTGTTGTGGCTGATAGCTGCTGTC
>VGKN01000359.1 GCA_016867055.1 Candidatus Omnitrophota bacterium | reverse complement strand
AATAGTCCACTCAAAAAGTTCGTGGCGGATGCCTCTGATAGCCGCATTGGCATTGTTGGTCAACTCTTCGTGAAGTAAAATATTTCCTGGCGTAGTGAGAATACAACGGACTGCATCCCTGCTCTGTTGATCTAGATGTTTTATCTGACTCCCTAATTGCGGGTTTCGTTCGTTCACAGCCTCAACCCAATCATCAAAGGCTCTTTCATCCATTAACCTCCCCCAAGGTTCGATCAGCTGTGAACGAGGCGCGGGAGTAGCGTATATCTCCAATACCCCACGAGGTATGAGGTAAACGCCAGCTTCAAGGTGCCAGCGCAACGGATCATCGGTGGGAGACTGGGGAGCTCTAAGGTGTGATAGAGGACGTTCAATAAATGATGATTGGGTAGTAGCAAGTTCCTGTAGAAGCACTTGTAACTCTTCCGACGAAAGAGTCAAATCGATTATATTCAGCACTTGTCTCAACGTTTCCTCACACAAATTGGTTGCCAACTTGCCAATACTCTGAAAATACCTATCTAGCGTCCAGCGTATCCAATCATCGCCGTCCCCCCATTGAGATTCCTCTGTGAACTGTTTAATTCTATTACCAACAGGAGGATAGGAATAAAGAATGTGACCCATCCTCTGTGCAATGCCTATAAACTTCACTACAGGTAGCTCTGGCGCAGCGGCAAGCGGAGTGGGTTTCTGGGCTTGAGCCAAAAGTTTTTCAATCTCCATCTCTGGTAAGGCCAGCTTTAGGATATATACTGCTCTCATTAACTCTTCTGCTTTGCAAACATATGAAAGGGCAGTGAGAAGCCTCTGAATAAATAATTCCTGTTCATTACCTTCGGTGAAGTGTTCTTTAAACCACGTTATAAAATTTTTTCTTTCACTAACAATTAAACTAAAAAGTTTAAATAACCAGATATTAAGGCTGGACTTAACTTCTGGTTCGATTTCTCTATCAACATCAGTCGTGAGGTAATAATTTACTAAACCATCAAATAAACTGAGTAGGTGTTTGTAGATTTCTTTTACCTCCCCAAGTCTTTGTTGTTTAATTCGCTCGTTTCCGATAACGCCCATTTCAGTCAAATTACTTAAAACAAAGTCTCCAAGCTTTGAACTGCCCATTGCAATAACATCCATTAAAAGAGTTGCCTCTTCAGGATGATGGCGTAAATCTTCCAGTAATTCTGGGATATCAATATCTTCCGTATACAAATAAAGAATCCTCGCGTAGCACGCTGTAGCATACCTTTTAAGGTCCTTTTTCATAAACCCACTCTCTGAACCACTTAATACTATTTCATCAATCTTATTGTAACTTTCCCAGCAACGTGCCCAAATATCCCCCAGCTGAGTAGTATAAGAATTAATCTTACCAGACCATTCTAAAAGTTCTTCTCTTGAAGATGCTCCCCCTTCCAATGCTACAACCGACTTTCCTAATTCTTCTAATGCTTGATGGACAATCTCCTTAGTTCTCCAAAGTTTATTGACCAGATTTTGAGCTTCTTCAAAATCTCCGCTTTCAACCGCCATGCCAATATCTTCAGCTAACTTTTGTGCTGATGTGATTTGAGTCTCGATAAAACCTAACCAATCCTTAACTAACTGATATTCTGGTATTATAAATGTCTCAACGCCGCGCGATTTTAAATCTTTTCTGAGTGCTGTATCAGTAATTAGCTTTATTCTTACAGGACGCAAGCTTGAAATAGCAGAAGCTGTTCCATCCGACTCGCTGAGTGCCTTAAGATAGTTATGAAAAGACTGCACACTGGCTACGAGGCGGTTTAGCATCTTCCCTAAAATAGGACCTTCTATAAATAACAAACGGTAAGTAAGCAGACTTCTAATTTCATTACCAACAGGGCCATACCGATTTGTAGAATAGTGACTAAGGTTATTTAATAAGCTATCAGTAGCTTCATACCTTGATGTTCCAGTTTCGCTTTCTGTCAAAACCTTCCCAGCTCGGTCTTCTGCTTTTTCTATTGTTCTTCTTATCTCTCTATCTAACCGACGCAGTTCAGCTAATTTCTTACGAAGCTCATTTGCATCAAAGGTATCTGCAATCTGTAGATAAGTAGCGAGTTCTCGTGCTTTTATATACAGTTCACTTAAACTAGGTTGAGAATTAACGTATAGTTCTTGCAGTAAATCCGCTACTCCAGCGGCTGGAGCGGTTA
>VGKN01000358.1 GCA_016867055.1 Candidatus Omnitrophota bacterium | reverse complement strand
AGACAAGAAGGTTTGAAGAATGTTCTTGCAAGACATGCCAGGCTTGCAGAGGCAACCAGAGCTGGCATTAAGGGTCTGGGACTTGAGGTGTTTTCTGCTTCTCCATCCAATGCAGTTACTGCTGTTAGGGTTCCAGAGGGAATAGACGGTGAAAAGCTGGTTGAGCTTGTCGCGGAACGATATGGAATTACCTTTGCCGAAGGGCAGGATAAGCTTATTGGCAAAATATTCCGTATAGCTCATCTAGGCTATGTGGATGATATTGATGTTATTTCAGCTATATCTGCTCTTGAGATGGCTTTATTATCTATGGGATTCAGTGTTCAAAGTGGCTCAGGTGTTAGCGCGGCAGAGAGAGTCCTGGATACAAAATAACAATATACTTTTGATGTGAAATCTCAAAAAACTAACGCCCATAAAGGGCTATACTACATGAGATATTCTGTAGTATAGGGCTTTATGCCCGTTTTTAGTGGTTTCACAAATTCATTTCATATCAAAAGTAATATGTTTTTCTCACGACTTGGAGGGTTATTTTTTATTGTATAGGAAATTATATTTTTTGGCAAAGCGAAAACCCTTGTCATATATTGACAGGCAGGCGGCCTGTGGTACAGGTGGCGAAGCTTTTTTATGCTTTGGGGGTAATGAAAGTGGAGTTCGAAGTTCGCGAATTTGCTATTGGTGAGCGTCGGGACGCGGAATTATTGGCGGATATGTGGAATGCTTCGGATTCCGGCTGGCCCATGGGATGGACGCGGGGTGTTCCAGAAACGGCCGAACGTATCCTTGAGCGTACTCAGAAGTTTGATAGAATTGCTATATTTGTTGTTGAGGCAAATGGCGAAATATTGGGATATGGGGATTTGGAACGAACTCGGGGAAGGGATGATTCGGCTTATCTGAATCTGCTTAATGTGCGTCCGGATTTTCACGGCAAGGGTCTAGGCAAAGCCCTTATACTCAAAATCCTTGAGCGAACTATTGAAAAAGGCTATAAACAGCTTACTATAGGGACATGGGGTGGGAATAAAAAATCTGTGCCGCTTTATAAAAAGACGGGCTTTTTTTGGGTGCCAGATACCAGTGTCTTCATGCAGAATTATATACCCACGATTTTGGGGATGCCGGTGGCTAAAGAATTCTTCTCTAAACATGACTGGTATTTGTGCTTTAAGCGTGAATTGGAGGCTATACCGGATGATATTGAGTGGAATGGAATTAAGGTGTTTCCATATAGATTTGAAGAAGATGGCGAGTTTTTTACTGTATGGATAGATAATAAAGCCCAAGCCCCAACTGCTATTGAAACAGATGACCTCTATATTGCTTGTTGCACAGGTAAGGAAGAGATTATATGCGGATTAGAGCATAAGTTACGTTGGGAAATAGCTAATAAAAAGGGTGAAAAACCACTGAATGTGACGCTCATTGCCCAGAGTGAAAATAATATTGGTCTAAATGTTGCTGAGAATTTTACTGTTGATGATAGATTAGTTATTGAAAAGACTTTTATACTACCATCAGATATAAAACCCAAAGAAGAAGGTCTGGCAGAGCATCAGATCAAAAGCTTGTTGCTGATAAATGGTGTCCCTTTGACTTTAGGAACAGCGGTTAAGCCGGTTCAGCCAATAGATATTCAATTTACGGCTTCTATGTTTGTATCCGGAAAACCTAATGAAAAAGTTGTGGTCAATATTAAGAATAACCTTGATTTTTCGGTAAATGGAGAACTTTTTATTGCTCCAGAGGCATCCTTAAAATTTGACAGGTTTAAAGATAATTTTTCCATAGAGTCGAAATCATGGGCAAGCTTTGATTTCTATCTGAAAATCAATGGAGAAGGTGCTTTTTCTACAAAAATGCAGGCGGTTTGCCTACCGGAGATGAACCGAAACTTTATTTCAGGCAATTTACCTTTGAAAACAAAGGCCAAGAGGGTTTATTTCCTTACTCAACCTTTGGATTCGGTGTATTCATGGTATAATGAGGAAGGTAAGGTTATTACAGTTGAATCACCGACAATATGGGTGCGAGTGAATCTTCGGGGCGGGGATATTGAGATAAATGAGCGGTCTAGGGGAAATATGGTCTTTTGGCATAGAAACTCATCTTTAGGACCGCCTTTTATAGATTATGAAGTGCCGTCAATCTATGAATATCGCATGGAACATAAAGATGGGAAAATATCTG
>VGKN01000357.1 GCA_016867055.1 Candidatus Omnitrophota bacterium | reverse complement strand
GTTTACTAAGTATAAGTAGTAATGAACCTTTAGTTTGGCATTCCCAGAATGACAGCATTAATCTTCAGTGGGAAATCGTTTGGGCATTCGTCAATTCTGTAAAAGAAGAAGATGGCGATAGGGAACGCACTCGTCGTGACGGGAAGCCAAGTTATGTCCCTTATTGGGTAGGTAAAAATTCATTTGAGCGATTTATGAAAGCAATAGGGGCAAAAATAATGGTTCGGGGTCACGATAAAAATGCGTCAAAAGATCTTACGTTATTTGGCGGAAAGTTCGTTACTATTATTTCAACAGGTAAACAAAGTTCTGGTAGCGGGAAAGAATGTAAGGAGATAATAGCAAGATATGCTGAGTTCGACTTAGCTAAAGGATATAATAACATTATACCTATTGAAGTTATTCGTGTTTTAGAAGACCCCGCCCGCCCGCTCCCCGGTCAACCCATGCCTTCAGCTGTAGCAGTAAAAGAGGAGGTCTTACGTCACGATATAAACAAGTTCCAGGTATTAGCTGTCAACTCAGAGGAGCTAAAGCTCGCCTTAGCCTACTTAAGAAGTATCGGTGAACCTGCGATGGCAGATTATCTAGAATATCTGGCAAAAGCAGGTTTTATCCGTACCGGGCCGTTGAAGGGTTTCTTAGCGAGTAGTTATATAGATAGCGAGGGGGTTGAATATATTTTTATTTCTTATAACTATCCTGGATATAATAACTTTGAACAGATGGTCGTTTCTCTAATCCATGAGATAGGAGCAACTTCTAGATTTAACAAAACCCACCACGAGAATGAGCAAAGAGGAGAGGACTTTATAGAGATAATTAAATTAGTTAATAAATGGTTTGATTCGGCAAGAGAACGAGGGCTAAGTATTGATTTATTAAAAGAAGCTTTTTACGATATGCTGACTGCTTGTGAAAATAAAGGAGTCTTAAGAAAGGCGATAGAACTGGAATTAGCATATATTGGTTCAGAGAAGAGGCTCAATAAAAATAAATCCGATATTATAGAAATTATCATATCATGTACGGAACAAGATGATGTAATATCTGATCTAACTAGTAGCGGTTACCTAGAATTAGAACGGGAATATGATCATCAAGATTTATCTGATTACCCAGAATATACTTATGTATGGTGGAGAGTAATTTTTGCAATTCCAGCAGGGAAAATTACCTACGAAGCAATACCTGCATTTTCACATTTTGCTAATTGGCGGAAAAAGAATAAGATCAATATTTTGATAGAACGTTTGTATGAGATATGTGTTGTTCGTAACAGAATACACCAGTTGGCTTATTTAGTTAATTTAGGTGCTGAGAGTTTAAGAATAAGTGAGTTTAACGATAGAGAATGGATAGAGTTTGTGAATAGGAGATTCCCGCTAGGTAAGAAATGTATTATTTTAGATTGTGACGGTGTTTTATGGCAGGGAATTGTCGGCGAAGATAGCTGGGAAGGCATACATATTTATGCCGAGCATTCAACATTTCAGAGCGCACTAAAAGAATTTAAAAAACGAGGAGTTATTCTTGCCATAAACAGCAATAATAACCTGAAAGATGTGGAAGAGGTTTTCGAAAGACGTAGGGGTATGCTTTTAAAAATAGATGATTTTAGCTCTATTAGAGTTAATTGGCAAAATAAAGCTGAAAATATTAGAGAAATTATCAATGAATTAAATATCGGACTAGATAGTGCTATATTTATAGATGACAGCCCTCAAAATAGAGAATTGGTTAAGAATATTCTTCCAGAAGTTTGGGTATTTGATTTTCCAGCTCTAACTGTTGGCCCCGCTGCCTTAATTAGAGAGTTAAAAGATATGTTTATGGTAGATAGCATAACCCCAGAAGACAAAGATAGAGCTGATTTATATAAAGCTAAAGCCTCAAGGGAAAGAGAAAGGCAAGAGTTACAAAATGAGGAAGCATTCTATCGTTCATTAAAGATGAAAGTGGTTATAAGAGAAGGAGATAGAAATATTAAGATTATGCCTCGCTTAGCACAAATGTCACAGAGAATCAATCAGTTTAACCTGACAACGCGAAGATATAAAGAAGAAGATTTCCGATCAATTTTAGGTAATAGTAATTACGCCACCTTCACCTTAGAATATTTAGATAAATTTGGTAAAAGTGGATTAGTCGGTTTGATTGTTTGTCGTAAAATAAAAGATAGAGCCTGGGAAATAGACGAATTT
>VGKN01000356.1 GCA_016867055.1 Candidatus Omnitrophota bacterium | reverse complement strand
ATTCATATTTTAGGAGCACTGTTTGCAAGAGAAGATTTGGTAGAGTATTTGTCTGAACGCCCAGAAGCAATCGAATTTTTTAATGGTATTGTTATATCTCATTCCGATACTTCTGGGTGGGAAGAGGTTTGTAATAAATGGAGAAGAATAATAGGTGAGCTTGCCATGAATAAGAAATCCTGGCCTCATTTAATAGGTCAAGAGAAATATGGTGATTTCACAAATATTATTCTCTTACGCAGGATCGGTGAAAAAGAGGACGTAGCCCAAAACTTTGCTATTTGGCTGGTTCAAAATCCTGCATACTTAGTTAAGCTATGTGCAAAAATTAATACTGTGGGTATACACAACGCTGATGATAAGTCTAAAGAAAAGATATCCTGGAATAAAGTAGCTTCGGCTATATATAAAGCTATTTCTGAAGACGATAACGCAGGGGGGCTTGTCAAATATTTTATAAAGGAACCCGCACACTTAGCCCACCTTTATAAGGCAGGATTAAGAATATGCTCAATAACTCAATTTGGAGGAGTTATTTCAAGATTAGATAACATTGATGCCTTATTCAAACTATGGATTGATGTCGGATTAATAAATGTCAGAAGCTTTTCATTAGATGAACAGTGGTTAGCAGTGCATCAAATATTAACAGATTTATCTAAATACCCTACTAGCAAAACAAGGGTTGAAAGCGCATTGATATCACTGAATAAAAAACTAGCTTTGGCAGTATCTAATGTCCTACTAAAATCAACATCAGGTTACTATGCAACATTAACCCCATATTCTATGTGTATAGAAGATGAGGTTTTTAGAAAAGAGTTAATTCATTTATTATTAGACAAACATCCACTCCGACTCTTAGTTATAATTGATGATATTTGTAAAAAACCCGAGGAGGCACGGAAACCTCTTATGCCTTTATTGGTATCCGCCGCCTCTACCAGGGAGATTGCAAAGTTATTGGATGCAACAGCGCCTTATATTTCAGTGATAGAACAAATCAGCAATATCGAAAATGTAGCTACTGGATTATTCGCCTTAGGTGAAGCAATAATTAAACATAATCCCGATCCAGTTATCCAGGCTAGAACAGTATATCAACTATTTGAATTTTTTATATATGCAGACAAGAACTTTCAACCAAAAGTCAACATAATAATAACCGGTATGGAAAAGGTTATAAGGGCTCTTAATGATGCTTCCTCAGCTAATTTTAGAGGTATCCTGGTTGATAATTATTTAACAAGAAACCCACTTGTTCTTTTAAAATTTATTGCGGATTTTGCATTTAGAAAATATGAACTAAAACCAGATAAAGACGCAGAAGGAGATAGGGCAAATGAGTTAAAACCGTTATTAACAGAAATCGCTACAGGCGCTTCAGTAGAGAAGTTATTGGAAGACATAAAGGTTTCAAACCGTATAAGACTTAGATATGAGTTGACGTGGGAGGGATTTGGCGCTTTGGCAGAAGCAGTATTAAATCATAATACAGACCCCCATGTAAAGGCGAGGGTTGCATATATAATGTTTAAAATTTATTATGAGACTGAAGGCGGGTTGGATTCAAGAAGACGCCGTTTGTATCTAATGACCAAAGCTCTAGATTATTTTAATAGCGCCTCATCAGATGATTTTAAAAGGTGTTTTGCTGACACGTTAGTAACAGAGGATAAGGGCGGAGAGGTTCTTTTAGGGATTATAAGCGATATACTCCTCTTTTCTGAGAGCTATCCAGAAATAAAAGTCAATATTAATCAAATAACGCCCTTATTAAATGAAATAGCTAAGGCGTATAAGATAGAGAAGTTGCTGGATAAAATAGACAGTTATCTAAGAGAGGGACCTGCCCTAAGAGGCACGCAAGCTCCGCCTGCATTTCTCGTATCTTATAATGAGGGATTTTTTAGTTTAGCCAAATCTATATTTAAGAATAACACCAATGCACGTCTCCAGGCAAGGGTTGCATATCAACTATTTAAGGTTTATGCGAATGGATTCCTTTATCAAGTGTGGGGAGATAAGAAGCCGTTCTATTTAATAAGCGATGTATTGAGTCGTTATAACAATGAAGGCACATCCGCGGAATTTAAGAATTATTTAGTTGACTATGTGATGGACGGAGGAGCGCTTGTACTATTGATTATAATAAATGATATGGTTCGCGCGCACTTTAATGATAAAGAAAATGCTCAACGGGCCAGAA
>VGKN01000355.1 GCA_016867055.1 Candidatus Omnitrophota bacterium | reverse complement strand
GGATGGGCAGTTTGTGCCCTCACGTAGCATCACTGGGAAACATCTCGCTGCTATAAAAATTAGGCTGAAATGGGAAGCCCACCTTATGGTGCTCCACCCCGAAGACCAGTTTGAAGGCTTCAAGCAGGCGGGAGCGAAAAAAGTAGTCTTCCACTACGAAGCCGCTTCTTCACCCAGAGAGGTTATCTCCGCCGCCCGCAATCTCGGTCTTGGAGTAGGTCTCGCCGTCAATCCCGAAACAACCGTCTCCGCCATTCTTCCCCTCACCAGCGAGATTGATAGCGTACTCTTCCTCTCGGTAGTCCCCGGCTTCTATGGCAGCAAGTTCATTCCTGAAGTCTTAAACAAGATTCCTGAATTTCGCCGGGCATGCCCCGATATGGAGATAGGCATTGACGGAGGTATAAAAGAGGGCAATATCGTGCCGATTGCGCAGGCTGGTGCCGACGTCATCTGTGTGGGCAGTGCCATATTCCTCCAGCCCGACCCCGCCGCCAGCTTCCGCCACCTCCAGTCCCTGGTCAAACAGGCTTCACCACACAAATTGTAATTTTTTGTTATTGACATTCCAGTCTAGGGGGTTATATTTATAGTACATAGCTAACATGAGTGATTTTGAAGCGCCGAGCGCAACTAAGAGGTCAAAAAAAGAATTATAGAGTGGATTAGATGAAAGCAATCGGTAAAATATTGATAATAACAGGAGCTTTAGCGCTCGTGATAGGTTTAAGTCTTTATTTCAATGATGTGGAGCTGGTTGAAGGCAGTAAAGTTGAAAACGAGCCTTTAAAAGTTGAGAATGCAAAGTATTATCCCCGATATGATATTTGGGGGTTTAATGATTATAAATATTACGCTGAAATTGAAGCGCAACCCACTGAAACGGCAGATCCAGACATAAAGTATTTAGTCGTTCTTGATAACGGAGTTGTAAAACAAAAGTTCATAGTTTTCTGGAGCGAGGTGGAAGTTTCAGAGGGTAAATCTAAAACGGTTAGTAACGAGATTTCTCGAAATGAATATGAGACATTAGCGAGGCAAACAAGATATATAGCCACAATTTTCGAAGCTAAGTTAATACATTATCCAATTTACTTGGTTCCTAGTATAGCAATTATAATAGTATTCCTTTTTGGCTTGTATAAGGGTAAGTGGAAGAGGGAGGAGGATTACTATGGGTATGTTGGTACATCAACAAGAACAATTCCGAGCTATACGGCATATCCAAAAGATAATTTGGACTCGTTTGAAAAACGAGTGATAAGCCTTGTAAGAGAATTTAAACCCGCATGGAGGAACAAATGGGGAAAACTAGTATTAGAAGGTGGAGAGAACGGTAACAATGCTAACTTGGCACAATACCTAAGAGATAATGGAATAAACCAAGTAGAAACTGAAGAGACGCTACGGAATGGCAGTAGGGTTGATATAATAATCAATGATCAAATCATATTGGAATGCAAGCCAAAGCTTTACTCTACAGAAAAACTGCATAATCTTCAAGGAGAGGTAAAGAGGCTACAGCGGATGGGGTACGTAGTATATTCAGTAATTTATGGAGATGCTCGAACCGACCTATTAAGAGAATTAGGACAAGAGATAGGAGAAAATAACGTAATAGTGCTAGGTCGTGAAGTAAGCAATAGATTTGGTGAAGAAGCCTAGGATTAAAACACTCGCTCCGTTTTCATATGGAGCCAGAGCGAAGGCGGATAATTTCTCCATGCACCGAAAGACTAAGATATTGTCTCGCGTCTAATTCGTCTTTCTGGAATAAGCCCAAGTGTAAGGGGGGTAAAGCCATGGCTGAAAACAAAACTGTGTATTCAGCATATCGAATATGTGTTCACCTAACGACAGGAGAGGTTAAAGAGCATCTATACCCCAATTCTACTAATCAAGACCTCAAGAAAGCCCGGGAAGCCATGGATCTTATTTCGAGTTCATTCACAAGAAGCGCTTTAGATTTTAAAATCTTTCAGATAGGTAATCCCAAAATCATTCCGCTACAATATCCGGATGTTGTTTATAATCCCTCATATGTCTTGTATGTTGAACATGGACCAATTAAAAAAAATAGGCATGGAAGTAGCTATCTATTGCCGGGTTAGAGCTACCTCTACGCCTTCCGCTGTTTCTTGGGGGTTACCAGTAGCAGGGGCAATCCGGAGTTCCTCAGCACGAATTCTGCCGTGCTCCCAATCGTGATT
>VGKN01000354.1 GCA_016867055.1 Candidatus Omnitrophota bacterium | reverse complement strand
GAAATTAAAGATGGATTCGCTCTGGCAGATATTTTTCTCGCTCTTCAGAAAAAAGGCTGAATTTTTCACATATCCAAAGGGTGGGTCTCTTGAGTTTCCCCTTGCACTGGCAAGGCAGATTTCCGAATCGGGAGGACAGATAATAGAGGAAGCGGAGGTTACGGGTATAGAGTGGAATTCCGATAAAATTACTTCCCTTCAAACCACAAGGGGTAAGTTTCAGGCAGAACGTTTTGTATGGACAGCGCCTATTACTACTTTAGACAAACTGCTTTTTAAAAATACCGAAACCGCCAATAGACTAGACTACATCTCTATGATATT
The DNA here is from genome assembly GCA_016867055.1 of Candidatus Omnitrophota bacterium. The sequence goes on along the minus strand of VGKN01000354.1, from coordinate 1,888 downwards.
CTACAATATGGCGGTAAATGAAAGGATACCCACTGAATACCGGTGGTGTTATTTCGTGGATACGAATATCTTCTTTCCGCGCTTAAGCATTTCCACCCTTTTTAGTCCCCTCAATTCTCCGAAGGACAAAACCAGCCTTACGGTAGAAGTTACCTGTAAAAAGGATACTGAGATATGGGATAATCCGCAGAAATACCAGAATAAGATTATAGAAGACCTTAAGAAGATAGGTGCCATAAAGAACGACACGCAAGTAGAAAAGATATATATAGAAAAAATAGAATATGCCTATCCTATCTATCGTTTAGGATATAAGGAGAAATTAACCGAACTTGAAAATAAGCTTAAGGTATATACAAATCTTACCCTTTCAGGAAGGCAGGGGACATTCTGGTATTGTAATATGGACCATTGCGTAGAACAGGGGATTGATATCGCAAATAATCTCATTAAAGAACTAACGCAAACATACTAACTATTTAACTATTATGCTGAGGTTAAGCCCAATTTACTCATTCGCTAGGCGGTGCTCGTCACATTCGTTTCGGTTTTTCCTACAAGCACCCCCATCCCCTTAAAGGGGCTTGCATAGGTGTATTTTACGGAAAAACCTCGCCTCATAAGAGTGTGACCTGCGCTCCTTATGCTCATTCGTAAGCTTGGGCTTAAATGTAATTTTATTTAATGAGTTTGTATTAAATGAATAAAGATAATACCAGCAGGGTTATCGATTTAAAGTATAAGGTAGCATTTTATGACCCGATGAATTTTTTTCTATACCTCTTGTTCGGAGGAGAAAGAAAATTCCGCAGCGAGATTATCAAATATGCGAATTTATCCAAAGATATGTCTTTACTGGATATAGGTTGTGCTACAGGAGGAAATGTAATCTCGGTTTTGGAAACAGCGCCGTTTAGGCTGAGGGTTTACGGCTTAGACGCCGCTTTTAATATAATACGCTATGCGAGTGACAAGGTGTTTAAAAAAGGTCTAAATGGTAATTTTGTCCAGGCTATGGCAGAGCATCTTCCTTTTAAAGATAGCACCATAGACCGCATTATTAATGTTTTTATGCTTCATCATCTAAGGTATGAAATGAAGGTAATGGCGCTAAAGGAGATGCACAGGGTACTTAAGAAAGACGGGGTTTTGATAGTTGTAGACCCTGCCAAACCGCACAATCTACTGGGGAAAATATTTGGTTTTTTAAGGTGTTATGTACCAGAGATAAGGGATAGCCTTAAGATACCCTTGGTTGAACTGGTAAGGAAAGGAGGTTTTGAAGACGTGGATGCCTTAAGGAATACATTGGGCTGTTTTTCTTTTGTCCGCGCCAGAAAAAAATAAGATGGGAAAAAAAAGCACAAAAATATCAAATAACAAGGTTTTTATTACCGGAGGAGGGGGATTTATAGGCTCCCATTTATGCGAAAGATTGCTGGTGAATAATAATAAGGTTGTAATATACGACAGCGGTCATAGAAATGCTATCATACACACAGGGCTATTGAAACATCCCGATTTAAAATTTGTTAAGGGAGATGTGCTTGATTTTGATAAAGTGAGGTCAAGTATGCGGGGTTGCAATCTGGTTATACACTGTGCAGCTATAGCAGGTATAAATACTGTGATAAAAAAGCCGATTATGACAATGAAGATAAATCTATTTGGCACATATAATGTTATAGAAGCAGCCATATCTAACAAGGTGGAAAAATTCATTGGATTTTCAACGAGTGAGGTCTATGGCCCTTATATTTATAAAGGCTCCGAGGATGATCTGACAACCCAGGGTGAAGTGGGAAAAACTAGGTGGACATATGCAGTAAGCAAATTGGCAGCTGAGCATCTCGTCCATTGTTACAAAGATGAATATGGTATAGATATC
>VGKN01000353.1 GCA_016867055.1 Candidatus Omnitrophota bacterium | reverse complement strand
TAATATTGACATTCTATAAAAAGAAAAGGTTAAAATATAAAAATATTCAATTGTCAAAGATCGATATTTTTAAATAAAAGTATTTAATTGTTCTTTGAAAACTAAATAAGTAAACTAGCTAACAAGTATGGGAGACTTCTGGAAAAATACTCTACCACTGTTGTATGTAATTCTGCTTTTTAGCATTGAATACATCATTTTTGCAATTTTTACAGATACTTTTATCAATGCTTTTCTGGCAGGCATTCCGGCTGATATCCTGTCCAGATAATATTTCCTAAGCTCAGGGTTGTGTTTTAGCGATGCAACACTTGAAAGATAAAGCATGTATCTGAATTCTTTGGGACCAGCTTTTACTATTGTTGGATTTTTCTTTTTGTATTTTCCAGATTCAAATATCTTAGGATAAAGACCTATATAGGAGATAAGTTTTTCTGAGCTAGAAAATCTGTTAATATCGCCAACGCGTGCAATAAATGTATCAATTGTGCCTATGCCTATACCCTTTATTTAATTTAAGATATCAAAATCAGATGGATAGCTATCTTTTGGAGCAAGTATTTCTTTAATTTTCTCTTCAATGATTTTAATCTTTACTTCAAGTGATGAAATCTCATCAAGCTACATGGATATAGTAAGTCCTCTTGTCTTGTGTGCTCTACCCGAATAGAAGCTGTCTTTAGCAGCAAAAATTAGTTCTTTTGCCTTATTAGACCCAAAGTTACACCCCTGATATTTTCTGAATATCTTGATAAGCTTTGATACTGAGGCGTACATGGACATATGAACTGCTGTAGGATAGTTTTTAAGTACTTCCATTGATACTTTGGAGAAAGGATGGGCTATGATATCTTCGTATTCGGGAAATACAAGGCCAAGCATAGAAAGTACTGATTTTTTAAGCCTTTTTACCCTGTCTTCAAAAGAATGCTTCGTTCTTACAAGCTCCCTTAGATCTATTGCATCATCGGCAGCAATAAACATCTTATCCGCCTGGGGGTTTCTTGCAAGTTCTGCTACAGATAAAGCGTCAACGGTATCAGTCTTTATCTTAGATCCCAGTGCCTGCCTGTATTTTTTTACCTGGTAGGGGTTTAAGCAAACTACCTCAAGATTTCTCTCTTTAAGATAAGAACACAAATTTTCCCAGTAGTTGGAGCTTATTTCCATAGCAAAAAGCATATCCTTTTTGTCATAGTCAGAAAGGCTTGCAAGTATCTTTTCGATATCTGTCTTGTTATTAGAAACAGTGGCAGTACCAAATACCTTGATACCTTTTTCATTTATAGCAATGTATGTGCTTTTATCTTTGGATACATCCATGCCGATAAAGATTTTTTCCATGGGTACCACTTCCTTTCTTTAAATACTTTTAGCTTGCCTGGCAGAGTTTCTTGCATATAACTAATTTGTAAAGCCACGTTATAATTAGTGCTCCAGTATCTAGAGCCTAAATCATTCTAATCATTACTAAGATTAGTTAAATTAAAGCAAGAAAGCAAAATTCAAATTAAATTGGTCTACTAAAAAGTAGCCGAATGGAGGGTCAATTTGTCTTTCTGCCCTTAGCTTATTTAGTAAATTAAATAAATTTTAGGACAATAAGTTTTATTAATAAAATTTATCTTATTATACGTGGAGGTTATAATGAATGGTAGAGAAAGAATAAAATGTGCTTTAAATCGTAAGGAACCAGATTTAGTTCCATTGTGTGATTCTGTTTGGGAAAGTACATTAATAAGATGGCAAAATGAAGGGTTTCCTAAAAATACAAAAGCAACTGATCATAGTAGTTCTGTAAGTGATTATTTTAACTTTGAATATGCTTTGATATTTGTAGATTATACTCCTCAATATTCTTATAAAATTATAGAAGAGACTGATTCATATAAAGTAACAAGAAATAGGTTTGGTGAAATAATTAAGGATTTCATTCATCACGACTCCACACCATTAACATTAAGTTCACCAGTAAAAAATAAGCAGGACTGGGAAGGTTTAAAAAAAAGATATACTATTAATAATTCTAGACTTATTTCAATTAAAAATGTATTTGACAATTCACCCGATAGTATTGTTTCCTGGGAAGAAACCTTAAGGCAAGCAAAATATGATTATGATAAAGGAAGATTCATATTTTTTTGTGCCAATGTAGGATACGATACACTTCAAAGATACCTAGGTTCTGAAGAAACTCTTATGGCAATGATTACTGACCCTCA
>VGKN01000352.1 GCA_016867055.1 Candidatus Omnitrophota bacterium | reverse complement strand
TCAGCTCCTGAGCCCTTAACCCATTGAGATGCAATAACAGTAAACCATGTAGCCTGTTGAGAGAGATAATTTATGGCGGTAAAACCTGTCTCCTGGGGATTATCAACTCCCAAACTCGGCATAAATGAAACGCCCCAATTACGAGGCTCAGCCATAAGGGCTATAAGATGATGGATAGCAGGGGCGGCAAGGTCAGTGTTAAAACCCTGGCTTTTAAGCCATAGGAGGTTCTCCAAATAACCATCGGGAACGTTCTCAATATCCAACACAAAACTAAATTTTGCCATAAGGTCTTTATTTGTTATAACATATTGTTCCTCATAGCCCTTTTGTGAACCCAAGCCAAAGCGAGCAAGCACCTCATCGCGGTTCATCCTTCGTCTAAGCCCTGTTCTATCCGTAATCAAGGGACCACTCATAGTCCTCCACGGATTTTCGCCTATACTATCCTCGCCCGGTGAAGATACATATGACATCCAACGTGGAAGCGCCTTTAGGGGATGACCTGCTAAGAGATTGTATAGGTCCATAATCTTTGCTGCCTTCAAATTTATATTTGCCTCATTATAATCCCATTCTCCAAGGGGAAGACCCCTCTGGAAAAGATAAATCTCTGCCTCAGGAAACTCTTCTCTGATTTTATCAATCTCCTCAATTAATCTTGGAACTACCAAGTTAGCCCTTATATATATTTGTCTTCCTCTATGCTTAATCTTGTATATTCTGTCTTTTAGACCCCTTTCTCCATGTTTTTCATATTCCCTCCAGAATAACTCCTCAAAATCAGTCTGGTTGTCTGTTGGTATAAACTCCGCCTTCTTATCTAAAGACCTCTTCTCTGCTTCGTCTTTAGGAACAATCTCTTCCCATGATGGTGAGCGGTTGGCAAATACATAGAGAAGATTATTCTCCTTTGGCTGGAAGTAGCGCACCCTTTCGCCATCTCTTAATATAAAGCAGTATCTGTTAAAGAAGCCAACCGGACGGCCCTCATTTATCCATTCCTTGTGAAGGATAAGATAATGCTGGCGCACTAAAAGTCGGATAGCAAATTCGCGCCTCTCTTCTTCAGTAATCCGTTCAGTAATGAGTTTGTTGCGGTCCGGATTATTTTTTAGGTAGTCTTTAAGCAGCTTATTAAGCTCATTTTCATCAACAACAATATCGCGAAGCTCGACATCCTCTGGAGGCTCACCAATTTCATAGGAGGTTGTCCCTGGCCCCTCACAGGTAGAGCGGACAGCCATTCTATACCTATCAATAACACCCTCCATCTCGTCTATAGTCCTAACGAAGTAAGGCACAAATTGAACAGAACGCTCTTTATAAGAGGGACCTTCCTTTAAAATTCTTACTGGCCTGGGGAACGGTTTTTCTGGGAAGAGTCGCGAGATTATGTAGAGTGTGCTTACAAAAGCAGGGGTATGCACCAAGGCTAAAAAGCCAAAGATGAATATCTTCATTGCTAAGGTATTACCCACAGGCCAAAGATGCACTGTCCAGTAGAACATAGCAGTTAAAAATGTAAATGCAAGCATATAACCGAGGAATGTCGCTGCAAATTTGCTTGAAAAGGCAATATTTGGTAGCGTCCTTCCAAGGGTCTTCTTTAGCCTGGGATTTATAGTGCTAATAACCCTCTCAAAGACAGCCGCTAAGATAGAGCTAACAAGGATAATTGTGCTAAATAGCGCTCCTGTCAACATAACCCCTGGCAGGAAATTGCTCATAAGAACATTATCTGCTGACAAAGATACATTAATTACCCTTAATAAGATATTAATGAGGTCAATATATCTTGTAAAGGCAAGGGCTACCAGAGGTGAGCCAGAGATGGACAACAGTGCAACTGAGATAATGAGTAGGTCTCTTACCGGTGAATAGGGTTTTCTTTGAATTAGATTATAGGCTAAGTGTATAATAGCCAAAACCGCTACAGCAATATTTATCGCTGATAACGGTAAGACCCCTATGCCTATGGCAAAGCCAACAAGGGATAAAACCGAAAACGCTCCCAAGATTGATAACCGCGAGGATAACAATCTCTTTTCAAGGAAAAATGAAGCGGATATGCCCAAAATACCACCGAGCGTAGCTCCTAATAATAACCCTGCTATACCATAGGCTGGGAAAATCAAGGCGGCTATTGACGCAATAGCCAGACCGCCAAATGCATATGTCCCAAGTTCAAAACGAGAGTAAATACCCCGAATGGCTCCCAAAACCCCTATCAAGAGTGCGGCTA
>VGKN01000351.1 GCA_016867055.1 Candidatus Omnitrophota bacterium | reverse complement strand
ATATCAATTTACACTACTGATACAGACTGTTTTATTGGTTTTTGTATTTGTATTTTCTTTTTATCTTTACAGACGAAAAAGATTCAGTACCAATGGAATCAGAATTAGCGGTATGGATGAAAGAGATTAAATCGCTAAAAATATATCTATGCTAACGAGAATAATTTTAAAGGTACTTGTGCCATAATATATAGTGTAAAAAATATGTTTTTTAAGAGCCATTTTCCTCACCATATAAGAAAAAACTACAACTATGATTTTTGGGCAGGTATACTATTCGGGATATATGCAGGTCTAATACTTCCATTTATTTTTTTAGTTGCAAGGCGACTTGGCGCAAGCCCATTCCAACTCGCCCTAATTGCCAGCGCGCCCTTTTATGGAAATCTCATAAGTTTTTACTGGGCACACAAGGCACAAAGCGGCTCAAAGAAATCCTTTGTGGTTTGTGGAAGTATTATATCGAGGTCGTTACTTTTGTTTACACTCCTCATAAATGCTCCTTTTCCATTTAGTTTGGTGGTTTTCTTTTCGCAGTTTTTAAGTCCAATGATTGACCCGGCATACGTAGGAGTTATGAGCGAGGTATATCCGGATTCCTACAGGGGAAAGGCTATGGGTTATGTAAGAATAGGTGCCTCTCTGGCAATAATTGCGTCTTGCTTCTTCGGAGGAAAATTCCTGGATTTATTCGGTCACAGATTAATTTTTCCTCTGGGAGCCATGTTTGGCATACTTTCCAGTTTAGTATTTGCCGGGATGGATGTATCTGAAAAAGAACCTATTTCGGTGTCTAAATTTGAGGCCAAAGAAATATTAAGAATTATGAGAAAGGATTCTGATTTTTCCACATTCGAAATTTTTTATTTTATATTTGGATTTGGCAATTTGCTTTTTGTTCCGGTATTTCCTATATTTTTAGTAGACACGCTTGGTATATCAAACTTCGACGCAGGCAAACTATCGGTAGTAGCAAGTATATTTGGTTTAATAGCCGTCTATTTCTGGGGGCATATTATAGATAAAAAGGGGGCGAGATTTTCCATACCATTTGCTGTGGCTGGGTTGGGTTTTGTTCCTTTCTTGTATTTTTTCGCAAAGGATATGCACCTTTTGTATGCGGCATCTATAATATCAGGCATATGCTTTGCCGGACTTGATTTACTTATATTAAATTCTATGATAGAATTTTCTAACAAGACCCTTGCACCAAAGTATCATGCCATACATACGACTTTTATGGGCATAAGGGGAGTAGTTGCGCCTTTTCTGGGTATAAGGCTTATGCATATACTGGGCGCAAGGATGGTATTTATGCTGTCTTTTCTTTCTATAATAGTTTCTTCTATTTTACTTATAGGGTTTAATATTAAAAACGTAAACAAAATTAAAATGATAAACCAGAGGGTGTCAGATGTTGCATAAAAAAATAGGGTATTTTGGGGATTTTGGTGGAAGGTTTGTGCCAGAGACCCTTATGAGTGCATTGTTTGAACTTGAGCATAGCTACAATAATATTAAAAAGGATAAAACTTTTCAAAAAGAATTATCTTATTATCTGGAGGAATATGCTGGCAGGCCAACACCCCTTTTTTTAGCAAATAATCTCTCAAAGAAACTGGGCGATTTTAAAGTATACCTTAAGAGGGAAGACCTGCTTCATACCGGCGCCCACAAAATAAATAATACTTTGGGTCAGGGATTGCTTGCTAAAAGAATGGGAAGGTCGCGTATAATAGCCGAAACAGGCGCCGGCCAACATGGGGTTGCAACCGCAACAGTGGCGGCTTTATTTGGGCTTGAATGTGAGATATTTATGGGAGAGGAAGATATGAACCGCCAAGCATTAAATGTATTCCGAATGCGGTTGTTAGGTGCAAAGGTTACTCCAGTAAAAAGCGGAAGCAAGACGCTCAAAGACGCTATGAATGAGGCAATGCGCGATTGGGTTACTAACGTAAGAACCACTTATTATTGCTTGGGTTCAGTTGCCGGACCTCATCCCTATCCAACTATTGTGCGTGATTTCCAATCAGTGATTGGTCAGGAAGCAAGAAAACAGATTCTGAAAATGGAGAATAAACTTCCGGATTATCTAATAGCGTGTGTAGGCGGTGGCAGCAATGCTATGGGATTGTTCCATCCCTTTTTTACTGACCAAAGGGTTAGGTTTATTGGGGTAGAGGCAGCCGGGCTGGGTATTAATACAGAGAGAAATGCTGCAAGTCTCTGCAAAGGAAAAGTAGGT
>VGKN01000350.1 GCA_016867055.1 Candidatus Omnitrophota bacterium | reverse complement strand
TACGTCAATATATCAAATTCGCACTCTTCGGAAGGTACTAACCCTGCCTCTCGCGCTAACCTCTCCCATTCATTAAACATCTGATGACATTGCTGACTATAGATATACGCCCATGCCAAGCCAAAGGTGTTGGTTATAGCCTTTGTAGGCGCTTTTGCCTCCTTCAAAAACTTAAATAGCAAATCAAAACCTGACCAGTCTTGGTGTTTAATTACCCTCTGGGCAATCTTTTGGGCAAGGGAGTCCTCATTTTCAGGCTGTCCTTCTCCCAACATCCCCTGGGACGTAGAGGGTTTATTTGGTATTCCCCTTAGGTTAAGCATCTCAAGATAGAACCACTCCCAGTCAATAGGCATATCTAACCGTTCAGAGAGCGCATAAAAATATTCCAAATGCATTAGGATGGCACTATCAGCGTAGGCTTGAACACTTAAGCGGTAATGGGTTATACGACTTCTTACCCAGCCTTCTAAATTCATATTTGGATATCTCCCTAATGCCTGTGCCATCTGTTGTAAGGACATCTCGAAGTGCTCCATATCCCCGCTTAATACATCTCTTGTAGCTAAATATGCCTCAAAGTAGATATCTAATGCCTTTTCATACCTACCGCTCGCAGCCAATTTCTTGGCAACACACATAGTTGATTCTATCTGACTATAACACCACTGCCTATCCAATGGCCTCCCTGCCCGTTGAGATAATTGCACCATATCCCTTAAGACATTGAGGATATTCTCTTCGGGCAGCCCGGCGCTTCGCATAATAAGCATCCGCCCCCCTGCCCATTCCTCTAAAGGTGCCTCAGGATGCTTACGAAGCATATCAGCCATTGCATCAAGGGTGGCTTTAAAGCGTTTTTCATTTCTAAAAGCAATACGAAGACAGGCGCTATAAAGCTCTAAGGCAAACATATATCCCTCTGCCTTAGCTTTGGGGTTTGATGCGCTGGCTGAGCGCTCAGCCTCATTTTCTGCCATAAGCATCAATAATTTGTATTTGTCTTTTCTATTTCTAAGTTTTCTTTCACAATGTAATGCTGCATATATGGCTGACATAAATACATCTGATTGATTACGCTCTTCCTCTAATTCCTCTAATATGCCCAAAAGCTCATCTAATACCCCAGACTGCTCTTGGAAGAGTCCCTCTAACTCCCCAAGGTCAACCTGGCTGTCAGCGTTACCTAAGATGTCAACTAACATAAGCAATGGTCGTAGGCGTGGATTTTCTATTTCTGTTAAAGGTCCAATCTTTCCGTCAGGTTTAACCAAGCCAAAGCGCTCAATAATCATCTCTGCTAAGTGGCGTCTTGCTTCTGGGTCTAAGATAAGATGACTACCATCTCTGGTTCGCCAAGAGACAATTAAACCCTCATCTTCTTTTGCCAGATGTAACCCTATAGGCAAACCCAAGACTAACTTTTGTCCTGGGACATAGGTGTTAACCCCACCCCTAACTGCGGCGGATAACCCTCCTAAAGAAGGAAAGGTTCCTGTTATTAATGCTACTGATAAGGTTATACTTGATTTAAGAATTGTTTTTATAACATATAAAATATTTCTAAGGCGCATTTGAAGGTTACCCTCTTTTATTTCAGATAGATTCCATATATGGTGCATAATCGTAACTAAGCAAAAGGCGACAATCGCAACCACAGGCGCTAAGAGAAGAGGCAATGTGGGGATTACGCCCAAGGCAAGGAAATTTAAGAAGGCAATGGCTAAGGCAGGTCTTTTATCTAATATCTTATATTCCCCAATTCCTATAAAGTGCAACCCGCCAAAAAAGACCAGCCAAATCCAAAATGTAGCCCATACATTATCTAATCCGAAGGCCTGGGTAAGCGTTAAACTTATCACTCCAAAGATGACCTGTTCTAACAGAGCCTGATATTTAGAAAGACCTGGCCTTAGTTTCTCTAATAGCCAAGTAAGGGCTGGGATTTTGCCGCCAGAGGGTAACTGCCCGATGGTGGCCAACTCGCTTGAATAGGCGTTGTCATCCTTATTTCCTAATTTTCCTCTCTCCTGAGAAAGGCGATAGTTTACATATTTAAGCATATCTTTATGGTTGCCATTTATGGCAAAAGTATTAATTCGCGCAATCTGTATCTGTGCCTCTTCAATTTCTCCCAATCTTAGCAACATTACAGCCAAACCAAAGGTGTAAGCTAATTCTAATTCTTGCCTGGTGCTTTCGTAAATCAATTGAAACTTTTGAGAACGAATAAAGCTTAAGCTATCCCTGAAGTATTGGGCTTGAAT
>VGKN01000349.1 GCA_016867055.1 Candidatus Omnitrophota bacterium | reverse complement strand
AGTTGATAAACCAAAAGGTCCTACCTCTCACGACATAGTAGATTTTGTAAGAAGGCATTTTAATGTAAGGAAGGTTGGCCATAGCGGAACACTTGACCCTAATGCTACAGGGCTTCTTATACTTTTACTCGGTAATTTTACAAAATTGTCAAGTAGACTCACAGATATGAAAAAGGACTATGAGGCAACCCTTCTCTTAGGAATAACAACCGACACCCAGGATATACAAGGCAGGATAGTTAAACAAAATCCAGTAGATGGCATTGGGCCAGATGAGATTAAAAATGTATTTTCCTCTTTTAAGGGAAAATTATCGCAACTACCCCCTATGGTCTCCGCAAAGAGGATACGAGGTAGGCGATTTTATGAGTTATCCAGAAAAGGGAAAACCATAGAAAGAAAACCTATAGAGATTAAGATTTTTGAGATATGGGTGGATAGGATAAGATTGCCCGAGGTGGATTTCTTTGTATCCTGTTCAAAAGGAACATATGTTAGGACGCTGTGCGAGGATATAGGAAACATTTTAGGTTGCGGAGGATGCCTCAACGACCTAAGAAGACTGATGATAGGAAATTTTAAAATAGAAGATGCTATCTCGTTTGATGGTCTAAGGAAATTAGATAGGGAAAAGTTGCGTGAGTATGTTATAACCTCTATCCCATAGAAATATTAGCGCTCTACACTTTGTTCTAATGTTGATATGTTGGTAATCAAGGATTATAGAAAAATAAAGCATAATTTAAAACAACCTGTTGTTGCAACCATAGGGATATTTGATGGAGTGCATATAGGCCATAGAGAGATAATAAACCGATGCATAAACAAAGCAAAAAGGAATAAGGGCACATCTTTTGTAATAACCTTCTATCCCCATCCGCTAAAAATCATATCACCTAAATTATGTCCGCCTCTTATAATGTCATTTGAGCAAAGGTTGAATATCTTTAAGGAATTAGGCGTGAATGCGTGTGTAGTCATGAATTTTAATAAAGAATTTGCAAAAGTATCTGCTGAAAAGTTTGTTGTTGATATAGTTATAAAAACACTAAAAATAAGAGAGTTATTCATAGGTCACAATTTTAGATTTGGGTTTAAAGCAGAAGGAGACATAAGTCTTCTTAAAAGACTCTCAAGGCACCTTGCTTTTAAGGTGACTACAATAAAAAAAGTAAAATTCAAAGGAAAGCCAATAAGTAGCACAGAGATTCGTAGACTCATAGAAAAGGGAGATTTGGTATCAGTAAAAAGTCTATTAGGGAAAGACTGCTCTATTTATGGAACAGTTATTAAAGGACAAGGCAGAGGAACAAAATTGGGATTTTCTACAGCAAACATAAAAACTCTTCAAGAGGTGCTTCCGCCAAATGGCGTGTATGCTGTCAGGGTTACAGTTAGAAAAGAAAATTATACTGGTATGTTAAACATAGGCACCAGACCCACCTTTTTAAAAACGCCTGAGCGCTATCAGGCAGAAAATATAAAACCACAAATAGAAGTCCATTTATTTAATATCTGCAAGATTCTTTATGGAGAGAAAATGGAGATTTCCTTTGTAAAAAAAATACGAGAGGAAAAGAGATTCAAAGATAAATATGAACTAATAGAGCAGATTAGGAAGGACAGTGTTATAGCTAAGGCAATTTTGAATATAACACCTAAAATCGCCAAAACCCACAAAGGCAAAAAAATTTAGTGTTTTAGAGGATATTTTGCGTTTTAGCAGTGTTGGACTATAAGCGACTATAAATTTTCTTTACTTACGAAACTTCATTTGTTATAATAACTTCAAGGAGGTGTAAAAGTTGGGTTTGACAAAAGAAAAAAAGACATCTGTGATAAGTGAGTTTAAAATACATGATAAAGACACAGGCTCCGCGAGTGTGCAGGTCGCGCTTCTTACAGAAAGGATAAATAATCTAACAGAGCATTTTAAATCTCACAAGAAAGACCACAGTTCAAGAAGTGGTCTTCTAAAACTTGTTGGGCATCGTAGACATCTCTTAGATTATATCAAAAGGCATAACCTAAAGAAATATCAGGAACTTCTTGATAGATTGAATCTGCGCAAGTGATAGCAGAGTATGGAAAGTCAGAATAATTTACCCCTTTTCGCAGAGCACCCTCCGATTATACACTTTTATCTGGAATTACCAAGTGATTTTATATGCTACATAGGGTTGAAGTAAACATAGGTTCTAAAAATCTCATAATAGAAACTGGTAAATTAGCAAAGCAGGCCGATGGTGCTGTTACTGTGCAATATGGTGCA
>VGKN01000348.1 GCA_016867055.1 Candidatus Omnitrophota bacterium | reverse complement strand
CATGGGGTCAACATAGTACATGTTTCATCTTATCAGTTTCCAGGGACAAGTGAAATTCGAATACCAATACATATTTTTAACCCGTGGAGGTTTTTAAATACATTTAGTGAAATATCCAGGTTGGCATATAATAGTAGATTTGTGCGAAACACTCTTAAAATAGCAGCTAAGACAAAACCAGATATAATCTATCAAAGGTATAATATACTAAACTATTCTGGGGTAACTCTAGCTAGACATCTGAAGATTCCATTTATACTTGAGATTCATAGCTTTGCTACATGGACTAGGCAACATTGGTCAAGAACAAAGGGTAGATTTCTGCGTTCTATCCACAATGTTGAGATGCTAAATCTTAAGGCAGCGGATTTGCTTATAGTAGTTTCTGAACCTTTAAGAAAAGATTTAATTAATTTGGGCATTGACGAAAAAAAGATACTTGTCAATCCAATTGGTGTCGATCCACAAAAGTTCAACCCCGAAGTGGAGGCGGAGCTTAGGACCCAAGGACTAAAGCGGCAATTGAAGATTGGTTCAGATAAAGTGATAGTGGGTTTTGCCGGGAGTTTTGGTCCATGGCATGGCATTCCTGAACTGACTGAAGCTATTTACGAAATCCTTAGCAAACACTTATGTTCAAATGCCTGTTTTTTACTTATAGGAGATGGCCAGTATAGAGCAGATACTGAAAAAAAACTTAGAAATTATGAAAATGTTATATTTACTGGACAAGTTCCCTATACAGAAATTCAGTATTATCTTGCTTTTTGTAATATTTTGGTGGTTCCTAATAATCCACCCATGCATGGGAAAGAATTTTTCGGTTCACCAACAAAAATGTTTGAGTATATGGCTATGGGAAAAGCAATTGTAGCAAGCAATCTGGGACAGATTGGACTAGTATTAGAAAATAGCAAGACTGCAATCTTAGTTGAACCCGGGAATATAAGGGAACTTATAAATGGAATACTTATGTTAGTTAAAGATGGAAATCTAAGGGAAAACTTAGGAAAAAATGCTAGAAAAAAGGTAATTGCAGAACATACATGGAAAGAAAACACAAAAAGAGTCATGGAAGCTGTGCAAAGACTATGAATATAGAGTATTATTTGTATAAACTAAAGGAATATCCTTTACATATAGTGATCCGTATAGTACTTAGAAAAGCTTACCTTACCCTTAGGAACAAATTGAGAAGCATGCAAGCAGGTATATCATCAAATTTTATTTCTGATGATAACCTTCTAAAATCATTGAAAGATTCATATAATTCTATAGAACATATACTGAAAAAAGAGCGGCATGTTTTTTTCATTCAATCATCCGAAAAAAACAAGATGATTGAGATTCTGAAAATCAACTATCCAACTGCCGTAAAAGAAACGATTTTTGATGCAGAGCGAATTTGTAAACATATTTTCAATCTTCTTGGTTCAGGTGATATTTGCCTTGGTGAAAAGCTCGATTGGCATACTGATTTCAAAACAAATTGGAGCTGGCCTCTTTTGTTCTATAAAAAATTGGACTGCAGAAGATCGGACAATCCTTCTGACGTAAAAGTTCCATGGGAATTAAGTCGCTGCCAACATTTTATTACCCTTGGGAAAGCATATTGGTATACTGGAGATGAAAAATATGCCAAGGAATTTGTTTCAGAAATAAAAGAATGGATGGATTCAAATCCTCCTATGTATGGGGTTAATTGGGTTTGTACAATGGATGTTGCTATTAGAGTTATAAATTGGATTTGGGGCTATTATTTCTTTAAGGATTCACCTGTATTAACCAGAGATTTTATGATGAATTTTCTAAAATTTGTGTTGGTACATGGCAGGCATATAATGAATAATCTTGAAAAAAGCGAAAAATCTGGCAATCACTACCTATCTAATTTATCAGGGCTTATTTGTATTGGTGTGGCATTTCCTGAATTTAAGGAATCCAAAAAATGGCGAGATTTTGGATTTAATGAGCTTATAAAAGAAATGAATAAGCAAGTTTATATTGATGGAATAAGCTACGAGGGCTCAATATACTATCATCAACTAGTTACTGAATTATTTCTGTTTTCAACACTCCTCTGTTTGAATAACTCTTCATTGTTCATAAGTAATCATAATTGTCAAATTTCAAATTATGAGTTTTTCCCTTTTCCAAAATGGTATATACAACGCTTGGAAAAAATGATAGAATTCATAATGTATTACAGTAAGCCTGATAAGTCTGCTCCAAGAATAGGCGATAATGATGATGGGAGATTGTATATTCTATGCAACTATTCAGATTATAA
>VGKN01000347.1 GCA_016867055.1 Candidatus Omnitrophota bacterium | reverse complement strand
GAGCTCTTGATACCTATTATATCCCTACGCGCTATCCTAATGGGTTGGATAAAGATATAGCCCCCGTAGATTATTATGACGAGGAGGATGCCAGAAGATGCTTAAATTATGCAACATTGATATTGAGCACTGTCAAGAAATATATAAAAGACTAAATAAATTTCTCTGCAGATTAAAAAAAAGATTTGCTATAACCGCTGTCTATCTCTACGGTTCATTTGCTAAAGAAGAAGTTCATGAAGGGTCTGATATAGATTTGGTCATCGTTGGCAATTTTAAAGGCAGGATGTTTGAACGAATTGAAGAAATTCTTAAACTTACCGAGCTACCCATTGAACCTTTAGTTTATACCCAAAAAGAATTCCTGCGCCTTAAGAATAAATCATTTCTAAGAGAAATTATAAAGACGGCTAAGCTATTATAGTCAAAAACAAGCACATCTAGAGGATAATTAAAACCCCTTCTTTTGGAACCCATTTTAACCCTATCTCGGCTTTTGGATATTTTTTGGAAAGCTAAACTATCTTCTCCTTAGCATTAATGCTATGCCAAAGCACCTTTTTATTAATAAGAATTTGATACTCATATTTTGGTTTTGGGGATTTTTTCTTAAATTTAACCATTTTTAAATTCACCCCTTTAATTGCATTTTCATCTACAGCAAAATTATATCGGGTTAGTTAAAGAGATACAAAAAGATTTTTATTTAATTGAAGGTAGGAAAGGGATATAATATAATCCAGAAAAAAGGTGGAAGAGATGGAACCCTGGCAGATGCGCATATTGATAATAGATGATGAGAAGGATTTAACCGAGCTTCTCAAGGTTCGCTTAGAGGTGCTTGGCTACGTGGTTTCTATTGCCCATGCTGGAAAGATAGGATTGGCAAAGGCGCGGACGGAAAAACCCGATCTCATACTCTTAGATGTTATGCTGCCTGACCTGGATGGCTATAGCACACTGCGAGAGCTTCGAAAAGAGGAGGAGACCAAGGATATACCGGTTATAATGCTTACCGCAAAGGAAGAGGATAAGATAGGAGATTTGTTTTATCTCCAAAAGATATCAGGTTTTGTCCAGAAGCCGTTTGAGGAGAAGGAGCTTTTATATAAGATTAAGATAGCTTTAGCTAAACCCCGTAAAAGAACGACGAATGGCAAAGATAATAACAATGGTTAAAATAATAGGACTTATCTCTGCAATAATTCTGCCATTCTGGAACATACCATTAATTGTAAGGATTCAAAAACGCCGCTCTTCAAATGATATAAGTCTATTCTGGGCAATTGGCGTATGGATATGCCTTGTCCTTATGCTGCCAGCAGGGCTTATAACCTCCGACGTCGTATTTAAAATGTTTACAATAGTAAATTTTATTCTGTTTTCTCTAGTTGTGATACAGACTGTGAGGTTTAGGTTACGTAAATAGGTGATGGCAACGAAGCCCGTATCAGTAAATGGGTAAGGTAATATACAGAGGTATTTCCGACATTATCGCAAGTGCATTATAACAGAGAGCAGAGGACAGAAAACAGAAGACAGAAAAACTCAAATTTTATTTTCTAATGTCTGTCATCTGACCTCTGTATTCTGAAAAAAGATGAGTCAAAAACAACAAGCATCAAGAATAATAAACTTGCTAAAAAAAGAATACCCAACCGCCCGTATTGCCTTAAAATTTTCCAACCCCCTTGAGCTTTTAGTTGCAACAGTCCTATCTGCCCAGTGCACAGATGTTATGGTAAATAGAGTTACAAAATCTCTTTTTAGAAAATATAAAACAGCAAAAGACTACGCAAGCGCAAATCCAAAGGAATTTGAACAAGATATCCGTTCCACAGGTTTTTATAAAAATAAGGCAAAGAATATTATAAATGCGACAAAACTTATTGTTGAGAAATTTAAAGGAAGAGTACCTGATACCATGGAAGATTTAATAACCTTACCGGGCGTAGCACGAAAAACAGCAAATATAGTCTTGTTTAATGTGTTTAATAAGATAGAAGGGATTGCGGTTGATACCCATGTAAGAAGATTATCTCAGAGGCTTGGCTTAACTCGGAATGAGGACCCTCAAAAAATTGAGCAGGACATTATGGAGATTGTTCCAAAAGAAATATGGGGAAAATTTAGTTATCTTTTAATAGACCATGGAAGAAAAATCTGCGTAGCCAAGAAACCCTTATGCCCAGAGTGCGTTTTAAAAAGCCTCTGCCCTTCATTTAAAAAGTTTTATCCATAATATTATACAGATTATCACAATTTTTATGTGAAGTAGCGAGTAATGGTTCGACTTC
>VGKN01000346.1 GCA_016867055.1 Candidatus Omnitrophota bacterium | reverse complement strand
ATCCCTTATCAGCGCTCTTTTAAAAAACCTAAAGGATGTGGTGGATATTGAAATAGCGGTTTGCCCGCCCTTTACTAGCCTATCCTTTGCAAGAAAACTCCTGGATGGCTCAAATATAAAATTAGGCGGCCAGGATTTATTCTGGAAGGAGGAAGGTGCGTTTACAGGAGAAATCTCTAGTAAAATGCTAAAGGACGTTGGCTGTGAATATGTAATAATAGGGCATTCTGAAAGAAGGCAGCACTTTGGCGAAACAAACGAGACTGTAAGAAAAAAGATTAAAAAGGCATTAGAGAATGGTTTAAAACCTATATTCTGTATTGGTGAAACCCTTAAGGAGCGTGAAGACGGAAAGACTGAAAAGGTGCTGGATATACAGATAAGAGAGGCTTTAAATGATCTTAATAAAAACCAGTTAAATGAGCTTGTCATAGCATATGAGCCAGTATGGGCTATAGGAACGGGCAAGGTCGCAACAGAGACCCAGGCGCAGGAAGCGCACAGGTTTATAAGAAATCTGCTTGGTGAGTTATTTGGAGAAACGATAAAGAATTCAGTGCGGATACAGTACGGTGGCAGCGTAAAACCCGAAAATATCACTGCCATTATACAACAGCAGGATGTGGATGGTGCGCTTGTGGGCGGTGCCAGTTTGAATGCAGATTATTTTACAAGGATAGTCCTAAACAGCAGAATAGAAAAGAGGGGTTAAATGTTTATCTTCTTGATAATTGTGCATATAATAGCAAGTATTTTTTTAATCGCGGTGATATTGCTCCAAGCAGGAAGGGGCGAAGGCCTTGCTGAAAGTTTTGGCGGTGGGTCTGTCCAGACTATCTTTGGAACAAAGGCATCCACATTCCTTGCGAGGGCTACCACTACCTGCGCCATAATATTTATACTTACCTCTCTGGTTTTAGACATAGTAGCAAGCAGATATAGCAAATCGGTTGTTGAAAAAGAAGTACCAAAACTCATAGATATAAAGAAAAAATTGCCCAATACTGAGGAGCAAAAACAACAAATCCCGGTTTCGCAAAAACCCACTACTCAACAGCCTGCTGTAGAGGATAAAGAGGCTGCGCAACCTCAGGAACAAACACAACAAGCACCTGCATCCGATACCACATCTAAGCAACAGCCCCTTGAGAATAATAAGGAGAGTACTCAAAAACCATAGTAATAGGCTTAAGGATTAATTTATGAAATCAAATCTACCCCTTATAATAGGGGTATTTTTTTATTATTGTCTATTGGGGATTCCATTTTATGCGACGAATCTAACCATATTAACCATAATAACCCTTCATATGGAGACGCTATAGTGGTGGGTTCTATTGGAGATGCGAGAACACTTATTCCTATCTTAGCTTCTGATAGTTCCTCTAGTGAGATATGCTCACTTATATATAACGGTCTTGTGAAATATGACAGGGATTTAAATATAGTAGGTGACCTTGCTGAGAGGTGGGAGATAAGAGAAAATGGTCTTTTGATAATCTTTCATTTAAGAAAGAATGTAAGATGGCATGATGGTGCACCCTTTAGCGCAAGGGACGTAGAATTCACCTTTAAAAAATTAATAGACCCCAATGTCAGGACTCCATATAGTGGGGATTTCCTGATGGTAAAAGAACTGAAGGTTATTGATGATTATACGGTCAGCGTAAGATATAAGGAGCCGTTTTCGCCTGGATTAGCCAGCTGGGGTATGCCCATAATGCCCAGACACCTACTTGAAAATGAGAACTTAAATAAAACAAAATTTGCAAGAGCATCAATTGGAACAGGTCCTTATATTTTTAAATCCTGGAAAACCGCAGAGAAGATTGAACTTGTCTCAAATTCGGATTATTTTGAGGGAAGGCCTTATATTGATAAATACATCTATCGGATTATTCCTGACCAGGCAACATTGTTTCTGGAACTAAGGGCACTGAACGTAGATTTTTCAGGACTTACTCCCTTGCAGTTCATTAGACAAACTGAAACAAATTTCTTCAGGAAAAATTTTAGAAAGTATAAGTATCCGAGCTTTGGTTTTACGTATCTGGGTTTTAATCTCAAAAATAAACTCTTTCAGGATATTAATGTAAGACAGGCTATAAACTATGCGATAGACAAGAATGAAATAATAAACGGTGTCTTGCTTGGGCAAGGTCGGCAGATTACATGGCCATTTGTACCCGAATCCTGGGCATATAACAAAGAGGTAAAACCCGCTGCTTACAATCCTGAATTTAGCAAAAGACTCTTAAACGAAGCAGGCTGGCAGGATACAAATGGCGATGGCTGGCTTG
>VGKN01000345.1 GCA_016867055.1 Candidatus Omnitrophota bacterium | reverse complement strand
ACCAGCCGCCCCAGCCACCGCGTCAGCCACCGCCGCGCCAGTTACTGCTGGTTTGGCTGAGGAAATCGTAGCCCAGCCAACTGAAGCTACAGTTGCGCCAGGAGCCGCACCAGCCAACCTAGGGCAGGCAAAGGAAGCTGGCCTTTTTACTGTTCGTTCAGATTTTGATGATGGTTTCTTTGGTCTCTTGGACAGTACGGTTGACTGGTGGGATAGGGCTTTGGAAGCCCTGGCTGGTTATCTAAAGCAAGAGACTATTGAGTTGAAAGATAAGGTTGTTCTATTTGTTGGAACGGAGACTGGCGAGATTCCTAGTCAGGTTGCAAAAGAAGCTCGCCTTGTCATTGTTGCGAATCCAAAATTTCAAACAGGGGTTCAGGGTAATATTATAGTTTTTGGTGGACCTGTCCGGGAACTTCCTGTTTATCTACATAATGAGCATGGTATACAGACCGTAGACCTTATCTTTTCATCTGGGCTGTTCCATCCTGAATACAGAGAACATGTGCGTGGTGACAAAGGTATTGGTGTAGTTTATGATAGTTTGTTAGTAGCTATGCGCGACCTTTTGTCAAGCAATGGTATGATGCTGATTGAAGCAGGAACAATTGTTGATGATGTCCTTGAGTCAAGCTTCGGAAGAGTTAATTTGAAAAGTCATAATTTGAGCTTATTGGATTGGTATGGATTATATTTGGTCCAGAAAGAACCGCCTGCCGCGCCGCAAGCCGCAGATACTCCAGAACAGATAGTTGCTGATTTCTACAGAGAGATACAAACGCCCCTCAATGTTATTAAGGATAAATTCAAAATGATAGTAGAGAGGGTGGAAGGTAGAGATATTGGGGATATAGACTGGTTGGCGATTGAGACCCTTTTGGGCGAGATAAACAAGGAAGCAGAAATAGCACGGGCGGCATATCGTAAAGCTCTAAGTAGAACAGCTAAAGGAAGCGATTTAGAAGGAGACATTATGCACTATGGGCAAAACCATCTATTTGACATATCTGAGTTTGTTAACGTTTTAGTAGATTTGCTTAAGGGTAGCTCCTTTGAGCAGGCAAAGCAGATTATACTTGATATGATGAAGCTATACATGCCTTATAGGATAGATTTGTTTATACGAACGTTAGCTAGTGGCTACCTGCTTAAATTAGATAGAACAAATGATACGAGAACCCCGGAACAGGTTGTATTGGAGATATTCGCAGCCAGACATAATACATATAATATATTGGGAGGTTTAGAAGGGGTTTTTAAGGATTGTCTAGCCCCATCATTAGAAAAAGAAGGACTTGAAACAATGGCGCAAGAAGCAAGGTGCTTGGCATCGTCTATGCAAAACCATATAGGTAAATTGACAGCGTTTATAGAGGAAATTAGGGATAAAAGAAGAAAGGAAATACTTGAGAGCGCTGATAAATTAGCCGATACCGGTATAGCCTTATGCAGAGTAATAATTGCTACACTTTCAGATATGGAAATATACGCCTCTTATTTAGCTGGTGATAGTGCGTTAGCAAAATCTGAGAAGATTCAGGGGTGGTTATCAGATATATCGAGGGGTATTCCTTGGACTAAGAGGTTGTTAAATGAGTTTGTAACAGGAGAGAGAGCCCTTGATAAAAAAGAGGTTAATTTAACAGAGGTTTTATCAAGTCTCATTATATATTATCAAGAAAGACGTGGTATAAAATTAGTGGGCAGATATCCAGAGAGACTTTTAGCGGCAGTTGATGTGTACGAAATTGAAGTTGCGATTCATAACCTGGTGAGTAATTCTATTGAATCTATCAAAAAAGCCCCATGGCAAGGAGTGATAACGATATCGGCAGAGTTAGCAGGCAATGAGGTTGTTATCAAAGTAAGCGATAATGGCGTAGGTATGTCCGAGGAGACAATAGAGAGATTTCGTAGAGGTGCCATAGGAGAAGAGCTAACCACTAAGTATAGAGAAAGCGGTATAATCCATGGAATGGGTTTGTATATAGTCCGGCGCATTGTAGAAGCCCATGGCGGGAGCATAGATGTAGAAAGCGAGCTTTTAAAAGGCGCTACCTTTACTATTCGCCTACCCATCGCCCAGCCAACACTAGCCCCAGCTGTGTCAGCAGCCGCCATCCCCGCTATATCACCGCAATTATCCTCTTACGAGGAGGGTATTGAAGCCATAATAGATGTAGTAAGACACAACATAGGCAAGGTTCTTGTTGTGATTGATAAAGACTCTGAGGTAGATAGAGCAGATATTGATTTACTCATAAACGGTATTGGCGAAGCTCAGGATATAGAGGTTATTGACCTTGCACA
>VGKN01000344.1 GCA_016867055.1 Candidatus Omnitrophota bacterium | reverse complement strand
TTGTAAAGCTTCAAGTAAGGCGTTAATAGTATTAGCATAAGGAACTGATTGACGGATAGCTGTTTTATCTTCATTATTTGCTTGCTCATAGAGTTCAGTAGGTATTTGGAGAATAGCCAATTCAGCAGGCTGTAACTTGCTAAATGTTTCTAATACAAATCTCACACGGAAGGCATCTTGGTTAGGGGCAGGTTGGTCCTTGGGGAATTCGGGTAAGGCCTTGGCTAAGGCTTGAAGGGTCTTGAAGAAATCAAGGGCAAGCTTAGGTGGTGAGATACCGCCAGCAATAGCGAGTAGTTCCTTATCCTTAACCTCCACAGTATCTTCAGTTCTATTAACTAACAAAGCAAGGGCTCTGGTAAAAGCCATATCTAAGCCAAGAGAATATGCCAAGCCCGTTTGTTCTTGGATAAACTTGCTCCATTCTGCCTGTCTGTTATATTTTAAACTGCTTAGGGTTTTATATGCTGCCTGACGGATGTCTCTGTCTTTATGAGATAAGGCTCTGATTAATGCAGGGATAACCTTGGGTGATAATATCCTTTCTGAGGCATTAATAGCGGCTAAGACTACACTCTTACTTAAGTTATTTATGTTAGTGATGCTTTGGGCTAATGCCTCTGCATAAACCTCATCACCAAATTCACCAATTAAATATAGTGCCGCTTGTGCCACTTTTGGCCCTGCGTTATCCATTGCCTTAATAATAGAGCTAGGTAAATCTGGGTGATGGGTAATCTTTAGTTTATCAATAGCACCTCTAAGCCTTGCCCTTGTCTGGGTATCGCTAGCCATATCAAGGATAACCTCTGCTGCTCCCTTGTTAATTCCTATATCTACACTTAACAATCCTTCTTCAATCAAGGTAATAATATCCCCTGCTTCTAACTGTTCCTTAAAGGCTATCTTTATAGCCTCTTTTAAGTCGGCATCCCCTAATTTCTCTACCAACACCTTGGCAGTTTGCTCTTTATAGATACTCCTTAGACCAGAGAAGGCTAAGTCCTTGACTTTAAACTGAGAGTGAGGCAATATCTGTGAATCACCTAAGAGAAGAATCAGTTCCCCGAGAGCTTTTTGAGAATCATCTAAAAACATTTTGGCAACCAAGGCTTGCCAGAGTTTATCTAATCTTTCTTTTGAGACTGGCTTATTGCGCATCTTGCTTAGGTGTTTAGTTAGTTCAACTAATTTGTCATATAGTCCAAGAAGCGTCTTTTCATCTTTACTTCGCAAAACCAAGATATCTAAACCAAAACTCTCCAGCATAGGTATTTCTTCGGCGTAAAGATGCCATCCCTTAAAACTGATTAGGTACATTGTTTTCTTTTTGCCCACCAAACCATACGCTGACAAGCCATCCCCTTCTATCTTAATATAATCCTTAGACCAACTAGCCTCATTTAATTTAACAAATGTAGTTCCAAATAATTGATGTAATAGACGAATTATATCCATAGCCCCTTCGTCTATCTTTGTGGTACAAAGCCTCTCAAAAAATAACTCCACTATCTCTGGTCTGTTGATTTCCTTCATTACAGCGATAACACTTTCATTAAGCCTCTCGTCACTACGGCTCTTAAGGAACATATCCACCAGCCCTTTTAAGAAACCATCCACATCCTGCCCATCAATTAATTTCTCCTTTATTAATTTAAATATCTCTTTATACACAGGTGATGATTCAAATAGGGTTGTTAGTTCCCCAGCCACCTTACAACCTGGCAGGTCCAATAACAACTTAACCATTTTGCTTAACCAGTATAATAGCCCAACTTCATCCTCTGTATTACCTGCTAAGTTAATTACTCTTTCATCCAATTGGGTTATACACTCTTTACTTAGCGCCTCAACTTTACCACCTGTAATCCTACCATTAGCGTCTAACTCTGGAATAAACCTGACCCTGACTAAAGGAATATACATAAATTCATCCAATGTAACTTCTAACATGGCAGGCTCTGCCTTACGCCTTAGGCTTTCTGATATCTTCACCGTCTCCTGCCACATTAATTCCATTTGGGCTTTATCTGCAATAAATAAATCTGTATAGTTAGCTCTTGCAGGGCTATAAACCACCTTTCCAGAAAAATAAACAGGGATCGAATTCGCTTTAGCCAAATTGGCTAATTTATCCATATCACTATCCACTAACACAATAAATTTATGTGTTTTGAGTCCCTCTACTGCTATATCCGCCACAACAGGCCTGAAACCCTCTGGGATACCCTGCTCAAGCACCCTTGTATTATACACATCCATGGCTTTAAGCATTTGGATAACCTTTTCATAAGGGATGGCTGGTTTTTGTTCCTGTA
>VGKN01000343.1 GCA_016867055.1 Candidatus Omnitrophota bacterium | reverse complement strand
GGGAGGTAAATGGCGGCTTCTTATTAGGCTCAGATTTTACTTTAGGTACTACTACCTTAAAGGCCTTACCTACCAGAGATTCAATACTGCCGATACTTTGCGCTTTAGTCTCAGCCCAGGAAAAAGGTATACCTTTATTCGAACTCTTCTTGCGACTGCCTCGGCGTTATACTCAGGCCGGACTCTTAGATAACTTCCCCACTAATGTCAGCAAGGAGATTGTGAAACAATTCTCCCAGGACAGCGAATCTAACAGAAAGACCTTAGAACTCTTCTTTACTAGAAGTTTAGGTTTTGGTAATATTACCAGAATAGATACCACTGATGGCATCCGTATCTATTTTGATAATGGCGATATTGCCCATATCCGGCCTTCAGGCAATGCCCCGCAGTTAAGAATCTACTCAGTAGCCAACTCCCAGGAGCGCGCCGATGAGATCGTAGCCAAAGGCATAGCTGAGCCGGATGGGATACTCAGGCAGATAGAAAGGAAGTTGGTAGCATCCCACTCCATCACCGCCCAATCTCAATCCTATCACGAACCATTCATCCCTGAACCCAATGAGACCTTCCCGGAGGAAATTACTCCTATTAGCGTCTCCTATGGTACCGGAAGATTAAGAGTTGATACTGCCGCTGCAGTTAATGTACAGGAACAGAGGTTATTGGAACTTGTTCAGATAGCCCTTAACCAATGGTTTGCTATGCTCAATAATAGCCAGCAGCAATCACTCATCGCCTACATCAACCGCACAGGTGGTTTACCCTTGAGGTTACGCAGTGACAGGGCAATGACTCAGAAGGGTGAGTTTACGATTCTAGGAAAGAACGATTCTTATACAGGTATTATAGATGTTCATAGAGGCTTAGCCAACCGCACCAATCAAGAAAACTTCCCAGAAGAACTCCTTAACATCATCGGCCATGAAGGTCACCATCTGCTTACATTTATCCAAAGAGGTTACCAACCCACTCCAACAGACCAGATACAAGATGAGGAAGCAAATGCGAGGGATTGGCGCGCGACATTACCTTTACAAAACATACGGTTTGATAGCTCTAGAAGAGACCGTCATATTCACTTAGAAGGCGCAATATCTACGGAGGCGATTAGAAACATATGCCATAGACTGGATACGTTTATGAGCGAGGAAGAAAGGGTTCGTTTCTGGGATTTGATGACCTTTGATCCGCAGCCAAATGGAGCACGGTTACAGAGATTCCCAGATATCACTACTCCGCAAAAGATGAGAGAAATTGTCCTTGACCCGCAAGATAAGGATGCTGATTGCAGAAACTTACGCAGATACAGTGAATATAATCCGTTATGGTCAGCGCTACCTGGTGTAACATCAAAGGTTAGAGTCTATTTGATTCGCTCGTATAGCATGGGGTCAGCATTATTTGACACGAGGTTTATTATTGATAATCCTCGAGTGATACAAGTAGTCGCAGAGATGGCGCTTGAGGACGTTGTCCAAAATGCTATAAACGAAGGTATAGGTGAGTTGGATTTACGTGTTAAGGCTGATAAAAGAGAGTTTGAAAAAGGCGGGAATAGATACGATCCAGAATTTCTTCGGGCATTAATAAGCGCAGTAGAGAAAGCCGAAGGAAAAGCCGTAGAAAAAGGAGAAAGCATTACGATTAACTTGGTATTGTCGTTTAGTCGTAAAGTGAGAAGAAGAATAACAAATTGGGATGATGAGGAAGCAGTAAAGACATATATAGATAATAATCTCATCGGTCCGTTACGAACCCTTGAAATTTCCGATTTATCCAGAATCAGAGGCATAGATATTGTGGCTGATGAGCTATGTGGTCCTCAAGAAGTGCGTGAGAATATCCCCTATATAAATTACTTTATAGATACATTGGTGAGGTTGCGTCAGGATAGGAATATAAGGGGTGAGTTTGTTGTTTATGCCCATGCCGGAGAAGCTTTTAGAGATCCGAGTGACGGTGTAGAGATGGTGCGAGTTTTAATAGAAGGTGTGCATGGGCTCAGGTACGTTGTGCATGCAGCTGTACTGGGTTGGATACCATCCGATTCAAAAACATTTAGAGAGGTTGTTGGAATCCTAAAACAAAAGAATATTGGTGTATTAGTAAGCATCACCTCTAATTTGCAAACAGGTGCTATTGATAGTCTCGGACAACATCCTGCAGGAGTACTTTATCGGGAAGGTATAAGGATATTTGCTACTACCGATAATCCTAGGGCCTCAGCTACTTCTCTGTCTCGAGAAGAAAAGAAACTCGGTTTGTTGTTGCTATGCAATGAATTGCAATCCCAGGCCTTACAAAAGACTCTCCTTGA
>VGKN01000342.1 GCA_016867055.1 Candidatus Omnitrophota bacterium | reverse complement strand
TGTTTTACGATATCGCAGAATATACAGCGTTCCCTGTAATCGTAGTATCTCTTAGAGCCCGCAAGCTCTTCCTTTACACGTTTTGGATTAACAGGCATCGCTATAAGCTGGGAACGACAATGTTTTATTATGCTAGCCCCGGCAACGAATCCATAATTTTTAAAAAGAAGTGTATATTTGAATCTTCTGTCTCTTTGCAGATCCACAATTCTATTAATATATACGTTAAGTACATTAGCAATTTGATGTTCTTCCAAATCCGCAATATTGGCGACGTGCCTTGGCGTTTCAATAATTATCTCATGGGCACCGATGCCATTCATCATATCGTACATTCCCTTTCCACGCCTATCAAGGTTTCCTTCTATACGTAAAACAGGGGAGATGCTGGGGACAACCCTCACCTGCCAACCAGGACCGTTTGGTCCAGTATTGGAATTTCTTATTGTATAAATTTCGGGAGGGGTCTGGTTTTCCTTCCCTTCGCAAAATGGACAGTCAGGCTCATCATCTGTATCATGCATAGCCTGAAAATCATGTGGCCTTTTAGCCCTTTCAGTAGCGATTATAACCCACCTTCCGATGATAGGGTCCTTTCTTAACTCAGGCATTTAGGTGTCCTTTTGTTAAAAGGTGCAAAAAATCGTTTGCATTCAAAATTCCTATTATGTTCTTTGAGGCATCTTGCACTATAATAACATTTAACTTTTTATCAATCATCTTATTTATCGCATCCTTAAGGGAGGCATCCTGTTCCATTAAGAGAAAATTCCTGTTTGCAAGCTCTCCCAAGGTTTTAGAAAATTCCTTTTCAAGAAGGCTATATGTAACTACAGGTGTTGTCTTTTCTACCGAAATTATTCTATCCCTTACGAACTCATAAAACCCTGTAGCAAGTATCCTTTTATAGCTTATGACCATTGGAAAATAAAATCTTTTCTCAATAAAACTAAGGTGATTTTCCAGGGTAGAGATATGGGTTTGAGGGTCAATAGTCAGAAGGTATCTCAATGAACTATCGGGTAGATTCTCCTCCTCGCCCTCTGGAATAGATGCTAAAAAAGCAAATTCATATACGTCCTCTAAACTTATCCCCATCGAAGGAAGGCATTCTCCTATCAGATGCGAAAGTTCATCGTCTTGGTCCTTAAAGTAGAGAGAGTATTTCTCAAGGGTATCAATTGCATCGCTTAAGAAAACACCTAATGCCACATCGCTATTGTAAATGAGTCCACTTATCACTATGGCTGCATCATCTGACTGGCCCGGTCCTGCTTTATATCTTATATAAAAATATCTGAATCTTGAGTTATCAACCTCCTCAATACTTTTCTTTTCTACTATAAGCCCGATGCTCTTATAATAGTCAATTTTCTCGTAATGAGGCTGATGCGCAAGGATCTCTGCATCAAGGTTCATTTCCTTCATCTTTTTGATATCAATCAAAAAACATTCTCCATATCCTATATTCTTATTATATATCTGCTCTGTCTTTTCTCTAATTTTATGATTATCCCTAAGTCCGCCAAGGTAAAGGCCCTTTAAGATATCATTGGGATTAACAACCCTTTCCTTAAAAAGGGGGATACCCAGAAGGGGTTCTTCCTTTCCATTCAGCAGTTTTTCTCTCGCATTGGCGCTTATGGCACTTTTGGCATATTCTACTATATCCTCAATAAGTTGTTGGCGCATCTGGCGCACTTTTAGAGGGTCTAAACCAAGGGATATAACAATATCATCTACAGTAGTGTTGACATAGTACATCTTACCAAATGCCCCTGCGCCATTATGTGCCCTACCCTCCAAGGACTGTATTAAAATCAGGTCCTCTATATCAGGAATTGTAAATAATCGTTCCTGAGTCTTTAGATTCTCAAAGTCTTTAATTATTAATTCTATTGGCGCAACTCTATCAAGTATCATATTTCTAAAACAAAGACAATTTTTGGAATTATATCAACCTATATTTTACTTTTCAAGTAAAAAATTTATATAATTCGTCAATTTTTTAAAGTCAAAGTTGGTATCCCTGCAGGGACCGTTAGGAAGATTTAACGGGATGCCGAGAACCCTTTTTGGAAACACGCTAAAAATTCCGCTGACCAACTCCTTCTCGCAGGCAATGGCTACAATAGAAAACAATCTTTTGTCCCTTGCCAGTTCCAAAGCCATAAGTCCACCATTGGTAAGATGTAATTTAATCCCTGTTTTTCTTGAAAGTTCAATAAGAGACTTTATCTGGCACCTCCCGCATAAAAGACAGTTATTTATGTCCTCCACTATCTTTTGGTTGCAGG
Organism: Candidatus Omnitrophota bacterium; assembly: GCA_016867055.1. The sequence goes on along the minus strand of VGKN01000342.1, from coordinate 24 downwards.
GTGTAATTTTTAAACAATGCGGGC
>VGKN01000341.1 GCA_016867055.1 Candidatus Omnitrophota bacterium | reverse complement strand
GACTATTGAAGGAATAAAGTTTTATGTGGATTTGATACATAAGCATAAGGTAGCACCTGCGCCTCTTGATTTGGGAAACCTTGGAATCGGTGCACAACAACTTTTTATAAGCGGAAGACTTGCTATGTTTTCTTCTGGAATCTGGGAGACTCCGATTCTCAGGAAGATAAAGGATTTTGACTGGGATGTGGCAATGTTTCCCAAGGGGCCAACAGGCATGAGGGGCTTTGGAACAGGTGGTTCTGCCTATTGTATCCTTAAAACTACCAAACATCCGAGGGAGGCTTGGGAGGTTATAAAGTGTCTTGCAGGAAGAGAGAGCCAGATTATGCTTGCTGAGGGAGGCTTAGCACAGCCCGCTATAAGGGATATCTCAGAGGGAGAGCACTGGGCAAGAAGTCCAAAAAAACCACTAAATAAAAAGATGCTTAATGAAGCGGTTAAATATGTAACATATGAGCCCTTTCATCCAGGGTGGAGAGAGATACAGGATTTGTATATAGGGCAGGAGTTTGACCTTGTTTTTAACGGCACAGAAAGGGTAGAGGATGCAGTGGGTAAGATTTTACCAAAGATAAATGAGTTATTGAGAACACCTGAAGGATAAACAGGAATGTTAAAAGATAAAGAGGTATTAACGCCCAATAGCGCAGACACCCAAATAGCCAAGGATAAGAATTTTGAGACGGAATACGGGTATTTTTCTAATGACGGGACAGAGTTTATTATTACCACACCCTTTACTCCGAGACCTTGGATAAATGTAATTTCCAATGGTGATTATAGCCTTGTAGTATCGCAGGCAGGAGGTGGCTATTCCTGGAGGGGAAATTCTAACCTTGCGAGGATTACCACCTGGGTTCAGGATTTGGTGAGGGATAATTATGGAAAATTTATTTATATAAGAGATAATTTAGATGGTTCTTATTGGTCCTTGGGGTATAAACCCGTATGCGCACCCTATGCCTTCTATGAGGCAAGGCACGGCATAGGCTATTCTATAATCACCAATATAACAAGAGGAATAAATGCTCAGATTAAATTTTTTGTGCCAAGGGAGGAACCGCTTGAGGTATGGCATATAACTATTAAGAATGAATCGATAATATCAAGAAGTTTAAGTCTATTTACTTACCTTGAGTGGTGTTTAGGAAATGGTCTTGACACCCACAGGGAATTTCAGAAGACATTTATTTATACAGAGTATAATGAGGAACTTGGTTATATTCATGCCAAGAAAAGGCTACAACTCGTTCCAAGATTTGTAAGTACAGGGCTTATTGAAATTCCGTGCGAAGGGTTTCATTCGTCAAGCATAAGGCCTTCTTCCTATGAAGCGGATAAAGAAGCCTTTTTAGGAAATCTTCGGGATCTTCATAGTCCAAGAGCGGTCAGCGAGGGTAGACTGACACGCCTCATTGGTAAATGGAATGATTCAATAGCCTCTTTGAAGATAGACTTAGAACTTACACCCGGCGAGGAAAGGGAGATTGTATTTACCCTTGGAGAAAGCAAGGATAAGAAGGAGATTGAAAAACTGGTTAGGAAATATAAAGACCCCAAAAACGCTAAAGCAGAATTTAATGAGGTAAAGAAATTTTGGCATAATTTATTCTCTGGTCTTGTGATTGAAACGCCTGATAAGCATTTGGATTTCTCAGTGAATACCTGGCTTAAATATCAGGCTATTTCTGGCAGAATCTGGGCAAGGGCTGCATATTTCCAGCAAAGCGGAGCATATGGCTTCAGGGATCAGCTACAGGATAGCCAGGTCCTTCTTCCCCTTAAGAGTGAACTTACAAAGAAGCAGATTTTATTGCATGCTTGCCATCAGTTTAAAGATGGCTCTGCGCTTCACTGGTGGCATCCTGTTATAGAGCTAGGGCCAAAGACAAATATGACGGACGATTTTCTATGGCTTGTTTATTTGACTTTAAATTATCTTGAGGAGACATTAGATTTTCCTATATTAGATGAAAAGGTAAGGTTTATGGATGGGCCGAAGAAAAGTTTATACGTTCATTGTATAAAAGCAATAGACCTTGTCTTATCCCGATTTAGTAAAAGAGGACTTCCCCTAATAGGTGAGGGAGACTGGAATGATGGCTTAAGCAATGTAGGTCCCAAGTGGAAGGGCGAGAGCGTATGGTTGGGACACTTCCTATATTATATACTCATTGAATTTTCAAAACTCTGTGAACTTATGGAAAAGGATGATTTGGCAAAGAGCTATCTTGAAAGAGCCTCTTTGCTTAAAAAATCCCTCAACAAATACGCCTGGGACGGCTCTTACTTCATAAGAGCCACCAAGGACGATGGAACCCCC
>VGKN01000340.1 GCA_016867055.1 Candidatus Omnitrophota bacterium | reverse complement strand
AAAGAGGGTCCGTTATAAAGAAGGGATGACCCCCGACTGGAAAAAGGCCATAGTTAGCTTAAAAGAGGGTCATAAGATAGAGGTAAGTTAAATGGGTATAAAAGAATATAAACCAATTACGCCATCCAGAAGATGGATAACAGGTTTTACCTTTGAAGAGATAAGCGCCAAGGAGCCTTATAAGCCACTTACCGCTCCTTTAAAGAAATCAGGGGGAAGAAATGTACATGGTCATATAACCATAAGACACAGGGGGGGTGGACACAAGAGAAGATATAGAATAATTGATTTTAAACGCGACAAAGACAATGTAGCGGCAAAGGTAATATCTATTGAATATGACCCGAACCGTTCATCCAGAATTGCCCTTTTAGAGTATGCTGATGGCCAGAAGCGGTATATCTTATGGCCACTTGATTTAAAGGTTGGTGATGAGATTGTCTCCGGAGAAAATGTTGAGGCGAAAATAGGCAACGCTATGCCATTAAGGAACATTCCGCTTGGAACATTTGTTCATAATGTTGAGTTGAGAAAGGGAAAGGGTGCGGAGGTAGTACGCTCTGCAGGAACATATGCTCAGATTATGGCAAAGGAAGAAAATTTTGCCCATTTGAAACTTCCCTCAGGCGAAATAAGAAAGGTAAGTCTTGACTGTAGAGCAACGATAGGTCAGTTGGGTAATGTTGAGCATTCAAGTATATCCTTAGGTAAGGCAGGCCGCTCAAGATGGCTTGGAATAAGGCCAACTGTTAGAGGGGTAGCGATGAACCCCCACGATCATCCCTTAGGAGGCGGTGAGGGGAAAGCTGCCGGTGGGAGACATCCCTGTAGCCCTTGGGGTAAGATTACCAAAGGCTTAAAGACGAGAAAGAAAAACAAACCTTCAGAAAAATTTATTCTAAAACATAGGAGTTGAAATTGGCAAGATCCTCAAAAAAGGGACCATTTGTAGAACCCCGGCTTATTGAAAAGATAAGAAAAATGACAAAAACTGGCGAGAGAAAACCCATTAAGACTTGGTCGCGCCATTCAACTATTATTCCTGATTTTGTAGGTCTTACCTTTTTAATTCATAATGGAAACAAGTTTACCCCCACCTTTATTACTGAGAATATGGTTGGGCATAAATTAGGGGAGTTTGCTCCAACTAGGACATTTAGAAAGCATGGTACTCGGACTAAAGAATCAACCGCTTTAAAATAAAGAATATGATATCAAAGGCAACTTTAAGATTTATCAGATTTGCTCCCAGAAAGTTAAGACAGGTTATTGCGCTTGTGAAAGGCGAGCCTGTGAATAAGGCAATAGCTATTCTTGAAAATACAAACAAACAGGCTACAAAACCAATAAGGGAGTTGTTAAATTCAGCCTTGAGCAATGCCAAAAGGATTCCGAGCATAAATATAGAAGAACTTTATATTTCAAAATTGAAAGCGGACGAAGGACCGATGCTTAAGAGATATAAGGCTCAGGCAATGGGAAGGGCAACTATGATACGCAAAAAGACAAGTCATATTACAATGGAATTAGATTTATTAAAGGGAAAGAGGTAGGTTTATGGGGCAAAAGGTTCATCCATTAGGTTTGAGAATCGGGATTAATAAAACTTGGCACAGTCGCTGGATTTCAAAAAATAAAAAGGAGTTTTCAGAATTGCTGCATGAAGACCTAAAAATAAAAAACTTTATAAAGCAAAATCTGTCTCAGGCAGGTGTATCAAGGGTAGAGATAGAACGTGCCAGTGAGAAACTGAGAGTTATAATTAATACCGCCAGGCCTGGGATAATAATAGGTAGAAAAGGACAAGACATAGACAGATTAAGGGAGGATATTCAGAATATTACTGAAAGGGAAGTTTATATTGATATTAAGGAGATAAAAAATCCTGCACTGGATGCCCAGCTTGTTTCAGAAAACATAGCATTCCAATTAGAAAGACGGGTGGTTTTTAGGCGCGCTATGAAAAAGGCGGTCAGTAATACTATTGATGCAGGCGCAGGTGGTATAAAGGTTATATGCGCGGGGAGATTGGGTGGCGCAGAGATGTCAAGACAAGAGAGTTATAAGGTAGGAAAGGTACCGCTTCATACCCTGAGAGCAGATATTGATTATGGATTTGCTCAAGCGCTTACCACTTATGGTTATATTGGGGTTAAGGTCTGGATTTACAAGGGAGAGGTTTTGCCTACTGCGAAGACAAAGGAAAAGGAATCAGAGACTAAAAAGGCGGATACTTAAAATCTCAGGAGTAATAAAAAATGGCTTTAATGCCGAAGAGGGTAAAGTATAGAAAGGCCCAACGTGGAAGGCGCAAGGGAATCGCTACAAGGA
>VGKN01000339.1 GCA_016867055.1 Candidatus Omnitrophota bacterium | reverse complement strand
AGTATTTATAACGAAAAAACTGCCAAGGTGTTGGTGGATAATTTAGCTGACCCAGCCTTAAAAGAGGCTATAAAGACAGCCTTTAAGGAACAGTTAGAAGCAGGAGATATTATTACCTTGATTGAAGAAGGATTATTGAGTTCGGATGCAGGAATTAACAAGGGAGCAGCAGAGGTTATCCTTGATATGGCTTTTGATACCCAGGCAAGGGCAAGGCTTAGAGGTGCTATTGATAAACTAAAGATTACCCATCACCCAGATTTACCTGGTTCTATTATTAAGGCAATGGATAGCGCAGAGCCAAAAGTAGCTCAGGCAGCGATATATCTAATCGGAGAGTTTGGTGATGAGGTTTATGCAGAGGCATTAGCCCAAAGCATCACTAATATAGATAACTTAAGTAAGAGTGTAGTCTTAGCCGCTATTAATGCCTCAGAAAGGATATTATCGCCCAAGGTTATCCCTGCATTAATCAGAGCCTTATCTCATAAAGACAAAGATATACGTCAGGCAGCCTATAAAACCCTAAGCAGTTTAAAATATAACAAGCAGGCAGAATGGAGCAAGTTTATCCAAGAACAAACAGGCTTGGCGCATTCCCCTGTTTTAGAGATTGTTTTTTCAAGAGTGCTTTCTTTGCTGGTTAACCAAATAGAAGATGCCATAGAAGTCAAAGATAAAGAACTGCTTACCGCTTCAGGCGATACCTCGCCTCCTCAAATTGCCTTTTCATTGTTTAAAGCCCTTGAAGCCATCGCCAAAATCTTGCCCGACTTCCCGCTTGATAAATCCCTAATTTTCCAGGATGCCTTCCGATTAAGACTTTTCTTAGACGCCTATTTGAGATTAAACCCCACAGAACAATCTCTCATAAAGGATGTGCCATTTATGAGAATACTTTTGGAGAGATATAAAGAGAAGGTATCTCTAAAAGATATGCCTACTGCTATAGAAAGGTATCTATTCTATGCGATAGGATGGGCGATGAATTTGACTTCTGGCTATCCCTTTGATATCAAGATAAAATCCATTAAACGCTTAGAGGAAAAGGGCTATCAAGTTGTGGTTGAGTTGCCCTTAGATGATAAGACCTATTATCTAAAGATAGGGATAGATAGCATTATGCCTGTCTGGAATGGCGAGGGGCATATGGCGATTTATGACAACCTCAAGTTAGAAACGCCGTTAAGGGAGTATAAAGATATAGCGGTCCGCGATGCTACCAGATTGTTTATGGTTGAGTTTAAGAAATTACCTGTGCAGATAGAAGCAGATATAACTAAACTTAGCTTAGAGGAATTGATAAAAGCAGTCCTTGGGTCTAAAGAAAAGGAAGAGGGAATATGGAGGGTTAACGTTAAGCTTAATCAATTGTTGGGTACAAGAGCGGATTATATGGATATTATAAGGGAGTTCTTAGGCTCAACCCTTAACGCACATCCACTCTTGTTGGTTATGTTAGCCAAGATAGCCCAGATATGCGCAGGGGATGCCTCAATTTTTGCCACGCCACAGTTGGCAGGTTTGGATGAAAAGGAAGTCGGTATTTTAAATAAGGAGCTACTGGGAGGGATGGATACACCCAAGGTTATTGCAGGGCTTGAGGCTAAAAGGCAGGATATTCTAAAAGCCGCCGGCGCAGGGGGCTCTATAAGCCCGCTTGGATTAAAATTCCAAATAGGTTCTAACAAGATAGCATTTCAAGGAATAGATTATGAACAAAGGATGTCTGCATTAGGTAGCATAGCCAAAGAAATGCTGATACTAGCCTTGCCCGAGATTAACGCCATAACTTCTATAAAACCAAGTGATAAGGATAGTAGCAGAAAACTTAGAGTTGATTATTCAATTAGACAAGCCAAGGGGGGTATACTTTCTTTCATAGAAACGGGCTATGCAATGGTTAAAATTAACGATATTACAAATGTCAAAGGTATGATAGTAGCACAAGATGCTGAGATACAGCTGCATCGTGAGTCAGAAGGGAAGGAACTTATTTATGACATTAATATCGCTTACAATGAAAAGAAAAGCCGCTACGAAATTACTAATATTTCTCTTAGGGGAGACTTAACTAAAATGTGCCCAAATATGTCATCAAATCTGATAATGAATATTATCTTCTATTTAGGGTCATTTAAAGTAGATAAAATAAATGTTCAGATAGATGTTTTACTTAGCCAGTTAGAAGAAAGGATGGGTTCAGAAAGAGATAAAATGGTAGCGATGAGGGTGCTCAGAAATATTGCTGAATCTCATCCTGATGCAGGGATTAGAAATAGGGCAGCAAATATTTTAATTTCCCATATAGAAGAAACTAGAGGATTAGAGGAT
>VGKN01000338.1 GCA_016867055.1 Candidatus Omnitrophota bacterium | reverse complement strand
CAAAAACTCTATTCAAATTAAAGGTTCAGATACAATGGTGAATCTTGTCCAGGCCTGGAGCGAGGTATTTATGGAAGAAAATAAAGATGTCTTTATAGCGGTAACAGGTGGTGGCTCTGGAACTGGTATAGCCAGTTTAATAAACGGAAGTTGTGACATAGCTATCTCCTCCCGCGAGATAAAGAGCAAAGAAATTGAAATGGCAAGGCAAAAAAAGATTGAGCCCTATGAGATTAAGGTTGCGTTGGACGGTTTGGCTGTCGTGGTAAATCCAAAAAATCCGGTCACTAAATTGACCACTGACCAGTTGTCTAAAATATTTACAGGAAAAATTGTTAATTGGAAAGATGTGGGTGGGTTAGATTGTAATATTGTTATCTTATCCAGAGAGGTGAACTCAGGAACCCATGTCTATTTTAAAGAGCATATTTTAAGAAGGCAGGATGAAAAATCCAAAGAGGAATTCTCGCCACAGGCCTTGCTTTTAAGCTCTTCTCAGGCAATAGCGGATGAGGTAGCACAAAATCCCCAAGCAATTGGCTATTATGGCATGGGATATATAAGCTCAAAACAAAAGCCTGTTTCTGTAGCAAGTGATGAAAATAGGGAATTTGTCGCACCTACCATTGAAAATGTTATAAATAATAAATATCCTATCTCAAGGCCACTCTATTTTTATATGAATGGAAAACCGCAGGGCTTAGTAAGAGATTTTGTTAATTTTGTATTATCTGAAGAAGGCCAGAGAATAGTTAGAGAAACAGACTTTGTCCCGATAAAATAAATATGAGAAAATCCAGTGAATTTATTATTGAGAAAATTGTCTTTCTCAGTGGTATCACGTCTATAATTTTTGTTTTATTGATATTTTTATTTCTCTTAAAAGAGGGTCTTATGCTTTTTAAGACCGTCAAGGTGCCTGACTTTCTCTTGGGAAAGAATTGGTATCCAATCTCAGAACCCCCTCAACTGGGAATACTACCCCTGATTTTAGGTTCTCTTATAGTTACTGTTGGAGCTACAATTATATCTGTCCCAATAGGTATAGGTTGTGCCATTTATATTGCAGAGATAGCCCCTTTAAAGCTAAAAGAATTTTTAAAATCTGGAATTGAACTTTTGGCTGCCATACCAAGCGTAGTATTGGGTTTTATCGGTATGGTTACATTGGTTCCTTTTATAAAGCATCTTTTTAATATACCCACAGGCTTAACAGCCCTTTCAGGTTCAATAATGCTCGCCTTTATGGCAATGCCTACAATTGTTTCTATAGCTGAGGATGCATTGTATTCTGTGCCAAAGAGTTACAGGGAGGGTGCACTTGCCTTAGGGGCTACACATTGGCAGACTATCTGGAGGGTAATATTGCCTGCCAGTTCTTCAGGGATATTAGCTAGTGTAATGTTGGGTATTGGAAGAGTTATCGGCGAAACTATGGCAGTAATGATGATTACTGGAAATGCCGCAAGGATTCCAAGCAGTATTTTGCAACCCGTGCGAACCCTAACTGCCACCATTGCAGCAGAGATGGGAGAGACAGTAGTAGGAAGTGAACACTATTTTGCACTTTTTGCTATTGGTATAGTTTTATTTTTAATAAGTTTTTTGGTTAATGTAACTGCAGATTTATTCCTACATAAGAAACAATGAAAAGAAATCCGCAAAGGACAGAGAAAATAGCCTTTTTTATCCTGCTCTTATCGGCACTTTTAGTAGTTATGCTGGTATGTCTAATTATTTTTATAATTATTGAAAAAGGTATTGGTGCGCTTTCATGGCAGTTTCTAACTGATATACCGCGCCAGGGTATGAGGGCCGGTGGTATTTTTCCAGCCATTATTGGGACAATTTATTTAGTTACAGGCGCAATCATATTTGCCTTGCCACTAGGAGTTTTGGCTGCAGTCTATTTAAGCGAATACTCAAAAGATAATTTTCTTACAAGGATGATAAAATTGGCTATAGTTAATCTTGCTGGCGTGCCCTCTGTGGTATACGGGCTTTTTGGACTTGCTTTATTTGTGATATTTTTTAAATTAGGGGTTTCGATTATTTCAGGCTCGCTTACTTTAGGGATTATGATTTTACCTATTATTATTGCCACATCTCGGGAATCCTTAGAAAGCGTGCCTTATATTTTCCGGGAGGTAAGTTTTTCTCTTGGAGCAAGTAAGTGGCATACTATACGCCACGTGGTTTTACCTAATGCCATCCCCGGTATTTTGACAGGGACAATTCTGGGTTTGAGCAGAGCGGCGGGAGAGACAGCGCCAATTCTCTTTACTGTAGCCGCTTTTTATTTACCGAGGCTTCCAAAATCCATCTTTGACCAAGTAATGGC
>VGKN01000337.1 GCA_016867055.1 Candidatus Omnitrophota bacterium | reverse complement strand
CTCATTTACAAAATTGCCGTTTGCAATTTCTGTGGCATAGTAAGGCTGATAGAAACCTATTGAAATATCATCGTATACATTTTTGGTCTTTTCTAACAAAGAGCCGAATGTGTTTAGAAAAAGACCTGCATTGGAAATTGGCTTAAGATGAGATTTCAAATTCCCTTTGGAATCTACAGGTGCCTGCCATTCATTATATGTGCCTCTAAAGGCAAGACCTTTTGAGTTTCTGCCACCTGCAAATACATAGCCGTTTATCCCGTTTAGCCCATGGGCAATTGAAAGCTTTATCGGTAACTCCACGTCCTTTGGATAAATTCGGGGTCTATCCTGCCAACCGCCAAATTGCATCTCAGCGCATATCTTTGGCGCTTCGTCATCGGATATGTTTTTTATCATCTCATTCATAATTACAATATCATGAAAATTCTCAAAATCGCATCTTCTCGTCTGATATGCGCCACCAAATATTATATTTTTTATCCTTTTCTTAAAATCCCTGAACATAGTAGTAGTGGTTATTCCCTGATAAGCCCTTCCGCATAAATCATAGTCTAAAAATTGTGGAATATTTGCAACTATAGGCAGGTTTATATTGCAGCTTTTAAGATTTGTATTAAGCATATTGAAATACCGAGAAAGGTAGTCTCTATAAAAGTATGCCTGGTCAAGGTGTATTTGGAAATTATCCTCTTTGATATTTGAATTAGGCTGAGAAATCTTTGAAAAATCATAAAAATTTTTTTTATAAATCTCATTCAGTGTTTTAATGTCTTTGTATTTTTCCCGAAGATACTCCCGATAAAGCTGTGTTGTATTTTTGTTATAATCCGGCTGTTTTGATATCCAATTAAGCATACCGATTTCATTACAAAGTTGTAATAGAACTATAGGGCCTCCATTTTTTATCTGGTATCTTTCTATTATCGGCAGGATATTATCATACCAGCGTCTCGCAAACCTTTGATAGTCAGGATGAAGATACGATGAAATTGCTGGATTATAAGAAATTGTGCCGTCTTTTCTTCTTAAAATTACCTGAGGATATTTTTCTACAAGCCATTTAGGAAGGCCTTCGTTTATAAGTTCGGCATTTGAAATAGGCCCTATCCTTGCAAAAAAATAAAGCCCGAGTTTTTTTATTGTTTCTAAAAATTCTATGAGGTCGGTCTCGGCTAAATTTTTTCCAATAAAATCAAAAATACCCTCTTCTCTCTCGTGCCAGCACCAAGGAATATATGAGGCTACTGTGTTCAGGTTTGCATTTTTTGCTTTAATTAAAACATTCTTCCAATCTGCTCTTTTGAGTCTAAAGTATTGCACCTCACCCGAATAAATAAAAAAAGGCTTACCATCTAATAAGAACATCCCATCCTGTATAGAAATTGATTTTGGCATATTTATTAAACCCAAGGTTTAGGCTAAGGTTTAAGGAATTCTAAAGCTCAACCTTAGCCTTAGCCTGAATAATTCTAACCCATCACCACCTTTATCCTATGCACCTTGTTAGGTGCTTGTGGAGTTATTAAGTTTGAGCGCTGATATTTGCCGTTAATGGTTATGCTCTTTACTCCAGAGGATACGTATTTTGGATTCTCCACCTCTATTAGGTAGGTAGCATTCCTAAAGAGGCGTTTCATCCTAAAGTGTGACCAGCTCTTTGGGATACAGGGGTCTATCAGAAGTCCCTCATATGTGGGGCGTATGCCAAGAAGGTATTCTGTAAGAACCTTGAATAGCCAGCTGGCAGAGCCTGTATACCAAGACCAGCCACCCCTTCCAAAGTAGGGGCTTTCTGGTCCATCGGTGTTTCCTGGCAGGACATAGGGCTCAGTCCTGAAATGGTCTGGGTTCTGATGGCTTCTTAATATTGGGGATATCTTGGTGTATAGCAAGTAGGCATTGTCTGCCTTCTTTAGGAGGCACTCTGCGAGGATTGCCCAGCAGGCAGCATGGGTATAGACACCTCCGTTTTCTCTTATCCCTGGGGCATATCTTGTAATATAGCCTATGGTAGCATCTGGGCTGCTGTAGGCAGGGGTTAAGAGTAAGGGGCCATATTCCTTGTAGAGATATTTTCTGGCAGAGTCCATTGCCTTTTTGGAATGTTCCCTTGTGGCTGAGTTAGAGATAACAGACCATATCTGGGAATTTAGATAGATTTTTCCTTCCTTGTTTTTCCTTGAGCCTAAGGGGGTTCCATCGTCCTTGGTGGCTCTTATGAAGTAAGAGCCGTCCCAGGCGTATTTGTTGAGGGATTTTTTAAGCAAAGAGGCTCTTTCAAGATAGCTCTTTGCCAAATCATCCTTTTCCATAAGCTCACAGAGTTTTGAAAATTCAATGAGTA
>VGKN01000336.1 GCA_016867055.1 Candidatus Omnitrophota bacterium | reverse complement strand
GTAAGGGTTCTTTCCCTTGAGATCTTTTCAATATTTAAAAAGGCATTAAGCATACTCTCGGTAAATCTTAAATTTTTAATTGGAAACTTAAATGCCCCATTCTCCACAAAAAAGGTTCCGTCTCTTGTTAAGCCTGTCATAAGGGCAGTTCTTGGCTCAAGTAAACCATTTATATAATGAAATCTGCTTATATAAATTCCTCTATCTAGCATTTTCAGCATCTCCTCAAAAGCAGCATCTCCTTCTGATATAGATAGATTGGTAGGAAGTGGTCCTTCGGCAGAGTCAGGAAAATTGGCGTGCCCAGAGGTTTCCTTTCCATATATTGAGCCATAATAGGTATCGTATGCCACATCAGAGGCTACACCCTCTTTAATAAACTCTACTCTCTTTTTGGGTGCACCCTCAAAGTCAAAGGGGATAATGAATCCATCTTTTTCTAATCCCTCATCATATATGGTAAGTTTTTCAGACATTATCCTTTGACCAAATCTGCCATAGAGAAAACTTCTCTTTTCAAATATGCTTTTTGCACCAAAACCGATATATCCAAGCCACTCAAGTATATCTGCCACTGCCTGTGGTTCTAACAAAACCCTATATTTCCCTAAAGGGACTGACTGTGGTTCTTGTGTCAAACTGCACTTCCTTTTTGCCTCATCGAGTAGCCCTGTAAAATTTAATCTATAGATATCCCTGCTCAAAAAAGAACTAAAGCCCGTCAGGTTGTTAATTCTTGCTAATATTTTTACAAATACAAAACTTAAAGGCTGATATAAAAGAAGCCCCCTTGAATTTGAAATGGCTAAGATGTCTTCTGCGAAAGCTAAGGAGCCGGAGAGTTTAATTTTATCATTCTCAGTTTTAGCCAAGATATCCTTAAGTTTATTAAAATTTTCGCTGATAAAAGATTCTGGAATATTATAAGACTGAATTTCAGAAAACTCCCATGGGTTGATTAAAAAGGTCTTGTAATAGGGATTTTTCTTTGAGAGTTTTGCATTATTTACGGCTTTATTTAAGGAATATTTTAGTCTTTCCTCCTCAAGGGTTTCAGATACTGCTACGCCAATCTTTTTATCAATAGATACCTTGATGTAAAGTTCTATATCCTCAGATGAGATTGTCTCTCGGATAGAATAAGAGGAGAATCTATTGGAGTTTCTCTTTGTCTTATAGAGAAATACCAGGATTTCATCGCAAGGAGAATTTTTACATATTTTTGAAAGAAGTTCTAATATTTTACCCTTTTCATTCATTGTGCTCTTCCCACAAGTATACTTTCAAACCTTGCAGCCGAAGCGCCATGGCCAACATGCATTGTTTGAACTGGCTCTCCCTTTCCGCAATTTGGAACGCCCCATATGCGCCAGGAATCTTTATTAGCAATTCCGCTACAACTATTCCAGAACCTTGGCGTTATTCCAGTATAAATGGGATTTTTAAATACCTGGCCTAATCTTCCATTTTTAATCTCCCAGGCTATCTCTGTTCCAAATTGGAAGTTTAATCTTAAATCATCTATAGACCAACTCTTATTGGTTGACAAAAAGATACCCTCTTTTGTATCTGAGATTAACTCATCTAAGGAAGGCTCGCCAGGTAGAAGATTTATATTTGTCATTCTTATTAGGGGAGGATAATTCCAGTTTTCAGAGCGCATACAGCCATTGCTTTTTGACTTTAGCATTGAGGCGGTTTCTCTAGAGGTGAGATATCCCACAAACATTCCCTCCTTAACCAAGTCAATCCTTTGGGCTTCGGTTCCCTCATCGTCATATCCAAAACTTCCCACTGCCTGCTCACAGGTTGCATCCGCAACAATATTTACTAACTTAGAACCATATCTGAACTTCTCTAATTTATCCAAGGTTAAGAAACTACCCCCTGCGAAACTCATCTCATAACCTAATACCCTGTCAAGCTCTGCAGGATGTCCACAGGATTCATGGATTTGAAGGGCAAGTTGCGAACCATCCAATATAACAGTAGTTTCTTTATAAGGACATTCTCTTGCCCGAAGCAGGCTTATGACCTCGCTCTTTATCTTTTCCGCACCACCAACCAAATCAAGCCCTTTTATATATTCATAACCTGCCTGGGCTATGCCACATTTATGAGAAGAGGGATAACTTCTTCTCTGTAATTCATTTCCAAGTATAGCGATTGCCTCAATATAGCCAAGGCTCTCAATAAATTCCTGCTCTATTACAGAACCCTCTGTGTTCAAAAAGAGCTTTTTTGTTTTATAAAACCCAAGTCCCGAGATAGCGGTTTTTATGTTTCTGTGTTCTAAAAGAATCTGGTTTGCCCAGAGGAGATAATCCAGTTTATTCTGTAATTTTACAGA
>VGKN01000335.1 GCA_016867055.1 Candidatus Omnitrophota bacterium | reverse complement strand
GCTTGTTACAAATCCACACCTTATTTTATTAGATGAGCCTTTTAGTGGCATAGACCCTATTGCAGTGTTTGATGTTCAGCAGATTATTATAAAGTTAAGAGAACGCGGTATAGGAATTTTACTTACAGACCACAATGTAAGAGAAACCCTTTCAATAACCGATAAGGCATATGTTATGGCAGAGGGTGAAGTTCTTATACAGGGCACAGCAAAGGATCTTATAAATGATGCTAATGCCCGGAGGATATATCTGGGTGAGAAGTTTAGTATGTAATGGAAATTTTATGCACATAACAATAACAGGAAGGCATGTAGACATAACAGAAGCGCTTAAAAGGCACGTAGAAGAAAAACTTAAAAGACTTGAGAAATTCGCTATTAAACCTATTGAGGTACATGTAATATTAACGGTTGAAAGGGATAGACATATATCCGAGATATTATTGGTTGCAAAAAAACTTTCCATATCTTCAAAGACAGAGACCAAGGATATGTACACCTCATTTGATAGCACGCTCTCCTCATTAGAGGAGAGAATTACAAAATACTTGGATAAGAGAAAAAGCCGCAGGCTAAGACTTTTAAAGGAAAAAGCCAAGTCAATTAAGTTAAGAAAGGAATATCAAGACAAAGATATAGAGGTCTCTGCTTAGGTTATATCAAATCGGGCAGGATAATGATAAAGACGACTGTTAAAGAAAAAGAGGGATGTGTTAGGATTTTGAGCGTAGAGGTCCCAAGGGAGCAGGTCTCAAGGGTTTTGGATGAGACTCTAATAGCGATGTCTAAATATGCATCTGTGCCTGGGTTTAGGTTAGGGAAGGCACCCAAGGATTTGGTGATGGCTCACTATGGAGAGAGGATAAAAGACGAGGCGTTGAAGAGACTTATATCTGATTCCTATCAGGAAGTGCTTGATACAGCTCAATTAGTTCCTGTTAGCGTGCCAGAGGTTTATGAACTTGAATTTTTTGATGAAAAGCCACTTAGGTTTAATATAAAACTTGAGGTAAAACCCGATATAAAGTTAAAAGAGTTCTTTCAGATTAAGATAAAAAGAAAGAAGTATACTATAAAAGAATCTGATGTGGAAGAAAGACTGAATTATCTGAGGGAGTCCAATGCGGAGTTTGTGAGCGTGGAGGATAGGTCTATCCAGAATTCAGATTATGTGATAGCAGATGTAGAATGTTTTGTAGATGGGATATCTAAGGAAAAGACACAGAATATCTGGCTGGCTATCAAGGAAGACTCGCAGGATGAAATAGCAAAAGCCCTTTTAGGGTCTAAAAGAGATGAGATAAAAAGAATAATACAAAAACTTCCTGATAATTACCCGAAAGAGGACCTTCGCTCTAAGGAGGCAGAGTTTGTTATAACTATTAAGGAGATAAAGAAGAAGATTTTGCCTGAATTGGACGATGAATTTGCAAAACTTGTAGGAAACTTTAACTCCCTTGATGAATTACGCACAGGCTTAAAACAGTCTCTCAAGGTTGAATATATGAAATTAGAACTTGAGGATGTGAAGGCTCAGGCTATAGATGCACTAAATAACCTGTATGATTTCTGCGTTCCTGCTTCTTTCGTTACCAGGGAAGCCGAGAGAATAAAGGACCAATTAAGGCATAAACTTTTAGAATCCAATGTCAAAGAGGAACTACTCAATGAAAAGATAGCAAAGATAGAACCCTCTATAAAAGAAGATGCTACGAAGAATGTAAAGGTTTATCTTATTTTAAATGAGATTGCAGATACCCACTCTATCGGTGTTAACGAGGAGGAGTTAGCTAAAAGAGTTGAGGTGCTTGCCACTGTTGCAAAGCAGGATGCTGCAGGCTTCAGAGATTACCTTATCAAGAATGGACTTCTTGATGATATAAAACTTCAGATAAGGCAGGATAAGGTCCTTGATTTTATTTTATCAAAAGCGGAGGTTATTGAAGAGGAGGTAGTAGTACTTACAGATTCAAATGCCGAAAAATCCCTGCTCATAGATAGACATGAAATATGAGAATAATACATTTTGACACATTCGGCGACAAGCCCCAATGCTCAGGCATTGGGGAATCAGAGCCGTCCCGCCGAAGGCGGGAAAAGAAGAGGCGCAAAGGGCTTGTCGCTCTTCCTTCGCTTCGCTCAGGACTTTCGAAGGATACTGAGACAAAGTTGAAGTGCAGTGTCAACCCTGAGGGCGCCAAATATAGCCCTTCGGCAAGCTCGGGGTTCCTCGCGCCGAAGGATCCCGAGCAAATGCGAGGGAAAAACAAACCCCGATGCTTGCCATCGGGGTATTCCGATGGGTTGACAAAAGACTCAAAGCGCAAAACCAAACTCAAAACATTAAACTTTAGTCT
>VGKN01000334.1 GCA_016867055.1 Candidatus Omnitrophota bacterium | reverse complement strand
CAACTGATTGCCTTACGTATGACTGCGCAGGCTAAGCAATATGGTATGGATATATCATTTGACCCTGCTAATGAGGTCTTGGTATCGCAAGGCTCCCAGTGGGACTTAGAGGCAATGGGACGGTTTATAGCTATGCAGGAATCAGGAAAGCCCTGTCCCAAGTATCCAACCAAGACCTTTTCCAATATGCTCCCGGTGCAAAGACCTGCCACATATCTTGGCATGGTCTCAGCAGTAGACCCCTTTGGCGCCACGATAGAAAAGAGACCCCTGCTTACAATGGAAGGGCTTAAGAGCCTTGAACAGGAATTAGAAGAGTCTCCTACCATTCCAAGGGTAATATATATTATGCCAACCTATGGAAATCCCACAAGCGATGTGATGGAGTTAAAGGTAAGAAAGGAGCTTATAAGAATTGCCCAGAAATTCGGCATCCTCTTATTTGAGGATGACCCATATTATGAACTGCGCTATGAGGGAGACCGCATACCCACCTTAGCCGAGTTGGATAAGCTAAATATAAGGAATGGTGTATATACTGAGCCCATTGTAATCCGCTCAAGCAGCTTCTCTAAGATACTCGTCCCCGGCTTAAGGTTAGCGTGGCTTACGGGGCCTAAGGATATACTTGATATATTTGCCTCTTACATAGAGCAGGGTATAGGTTCCCCTGCTGTCTTAAACCAGATACTCATAGCCGAGCTTATTAAACCAAGGCCAAGGGAATACTTCAGAGGCCGTGTCCCAGAGAGTATTTATAATACCATAACACAGGATACCATCTCCATAGTGGATTACCAGATTAACTATGTCCTTATCCCTGCCTATAGGGCTAAGGCACAGTTAATGGATAAAGCCCTTAAAGAAAACTTTAGCCCAGAGAAGATGAGAGAGATTGAATGGGTCTATCCCGAAGGGGCAGAGGAAAAACTCACAGTCAGTTGGACACATCCTACGGGAGGCCTTTTTATATACGCCGCCTTCCCGCCTGATATAGATACCGAATGGCTGCTAAATGTGCTCCTAAGAGAGCTTGATAGAGTAGGAATCCATGGGGTTAATGGCACAAGGGTAGCCGATGTTCCAGGAAGGCCATTTCTGAGCGACGTTAAATACGAGGCAAGGCTTAACTTCTCCAAGCCCCCAAAAGAGCAAATAGAAAGAGGAATAGCTGTATTGGCAGAGACCGTAAGAAAGTCCCTCGCCTTCTTATATTTTGTAAAGCATCCCGAGGAAATCAAAACCGCCCCAATAGAGAGATTTGAATTTGCCTTCTCTCAGTTTATGGACCAGATTAAGGATCCTGCTATGCTAGGGATGGTTGTTGATAGACTCTTGGATTTAGAAGAAGGAAGGGGAGATGCTCTCCTACTTGAAGCCCTAATATGCGGCCTCACACAATACAAGACTAATCCTGCACTCTTAACCAACCTGCTTAACTCCCTAAACTCTAGCCTCCTGCCAGAGAAAGACCCAGATGGTAAACATAAGAAAGTTATAGGAAGATTATTTGATACGTTAAGAACCAAACGCCCAGACCTTCACTCCCAACTTATGCCAATAGTAGAGAAATTAGGCCTTACACAATCTATGGTAGCAACTGCTATATCAGGACTATCTGCCGCGCAACAGCCCGCCGCGCCAACCACAGAAAAAAGTAGAGAAGAACTCCTTAAGGCATTGCCAGATTTTGAAATTATGCGGTCAATAACTCCGGGTGAAACAGAACACATTTCAGGTCAATTAGATACAGAAGGTTATGAATTTTATGCCATACAAAACTTAGATGTTACTTCGGTGGGACAACGTTTAAAAGATACTAAAATGGGCAGAAAATATATTCTTACGCCGGGTAAATTAGCTATTATTGCACTGGGAAATGAAGATAGACTCTACTCTCTGGGCTTTGCAGCTTGCAGTGGACTCATTTTTATGGGTAAAAAAGATGGCAGAAATATTACAGTTGTTACACATATACGCAAAAGTCAAAAGGATAAGATTGAGGCAATCGTTGATAAAGTTAACAGACTGAATCTAAAAGACTTAAAGATTGCCTTGGTTGCCCCAAAAGACCAAATGCAAGATTTGCTATCCGCACTTAATAAATTGGGATTTGTAACTGAAGATGTTTATACCCATCCATTTGATCCACAGGAAAAAAGAGATCTATTAGTTGCTAATGATGGTTTTTTACTTGCTAATCCCGAGGACACTGCTGACTTTGACATTATGTTATGGATGAATTTGAAAAAGGTTGGTATGATCCCAGCCACGGTTCTTGGCGGTCCACTTGTAACCTTTGGGCAGGAATATTCTCACTTTAGTCTCGGAAAACTGAAAGATATGATTGAGAGGCTACAAGGAGCAACCCTGACAAATAAGCAGAGGGATATC
>VGKN01000333.1 GCA_016867055.1 Candidatus Omnitrophota bacterium | reverse complement strand
TAACCGCGTCCTCAATCTGCGCTTGCACATCCTCAGGATACGCAAATTTAATCCTGGGTAAGATGGTTTTGAGGTTAGCGTGCCTGGCAATATTGGTGCTGTAAAGTAGAGGCAAGATAGGATGGTAATAAGGGCTGATGCATACCTCTATCTGTCGGCTGTCTATGAATTTCTTATAAGTAGGAATGATATCTTCTAAAATTTCTAACTGTTTATCCAGGACAGTTTGTTTTTCCTCTTCAGTAAAAAATCTCTCTTTTATAACCAGGTTCCTTAATTCGGGCATATCTTGCCTAAAGTAGGGGTCTATCCAGGCCAGATTAAACCAGGCCTGTAAATCCAGATATTCCTGTTCGTTAAAACCCGATTTTGCCAGTTTCTTAAGATACAATTCATAATAGCGCGGATGAACAGAGATAACTTTTTCTGTATTGATGGAGAAGAAATTCTCCAGTATAAATGTTTTATCCTCAAGGGTTAATTCTCTGGCAGGTTTATACGAGAGTTCCAGAAACTTATCCTTTACTGCGCGGTTGGTATAATCCTCTATTTGCTCGACCAATGAGGGCACGAGGTTGAAAGTCTGGCGGATGGAAGGATATTTCTCTAAAATCCCAACCATATCCAGATAATCTTTAGTCCCGTGCAGGCGCACCCAGGGCAGGTCCATCTCCTGCGTCAGGAGATTCTTGTAATACGGCTGGTGCATATGGAAGATAAAAGCGAGATATAGCATGATAATAAAAAACCCTCGAGGGGAAATCCCCCCGAGGGTTAGTGTTTCTTACATAGGTTGTCTTAGAAGGTAACCTTCATAGAACCGATAACCTGGGTAGCAGTCTTCCCGTTTCCGGAAATATTATTCTCAGCTCGCCCCTTCTTATCAAAGGCGCTACCAGGAATAAATGCTCCTGCGTTTAGCCCAAATTGCACATCTTCGGTGTAGTCATAGGTAAGACCTAAGTCAATTTCACTACCCAGTGACTTTCCAGCTCTCATCCTATAAGTGGGATCACCACTAATACCACTTAAGTTAACTGTTTGCACAGCACCACCCCACATATTAGCGTAAGGTTGATTCACCCTCAGATAGTAGTAATTTAAGGCTAACTTTACATCCTCTATGGGTTTGGCACTAACATTTAAATTAATTATCTGCATGTTGGTAAGCGCAAAAATCTTGTTGAAGAGAGTTCCAGCATTCTGGTCCTCAAACATCGGATCCCAACCTTTATAGTTATCAGAGGTGCTCTTAAATTTGTCACCAGAAAGATAGGTGTAGCTAGCTCCTACAACAGGACTGTACTTCTTAGCCATAGGCAGGGCGTAATTAGCTTCTGCTTGAATAGCAAAGGCTTTGACTTTACGGTGTATATCGGTGTCAGCAGCTTCGTCAGGATATAAAGTTGTCTCTACCAGATGGTCGCCAAATTGATACGCACCTTCTAATCCTAATGAGAGATCCTTAATACCTGTGTAGGTTGCTCTTGTACCAACAACTCTTAATCTTTCTCTATCACCAAGAGCCGTAGAAGCACCACCAGCAGCAGCTTGAGTAGCTTTTCTAGTTCTCTGGAAGATGTAGAGTTCGGTATTAAGGTCTTTGTTTACGGCATAGCTTGCATTTGCACCATAAAGGTCAACATCGTCTGCTATATTGACGCCATTCTCATCTATTTTGGAATAGACAATATCAACTACTAAAGGATCGTAATTCAAAGTTGCTTTTATGGCATCAAATGCCTTGCGAGCACTTAAATCATCCAAGGACTTAGGAAGTATGCGGTCACGGGCAGCATCAGTAGCACTAGTATTATGCTCCGCACAAATTGCATTGGTATCAGGGTCACCAATGACTAAACCGTTACCGTATCTAAGGAGCTGGCGACCAACCGTTAAGGTAAGGGGTGAATAGAGAAATTCTTTTAAGGTTGCATAGGCAAGGTCAAGATCGATATCAGTATCATTGGTACTTTCCTCTCCCCAGACCCTTTCATTTAACAGTCTTACTGTGGTTGAAACATTATCAGTAAGGTCAGCGTCTATTCTTACACGTACCTGAGAAAGAATTGAGCTAATGTTCTCACCAAAATCAGCTGCACTAACTGGAGTCACATTATCTCTTAAAGTCAACGACCCCCGGGAAATACCTGTTATATTTAGATCACCGCTTACCTTGACATTCTGGACTTCTGCGTATGCGGCACATGTAAGACCTACCACAAACGCCAGAGCCAGAATTAATATTAAGCGTTTACTCATTTTGTTTAACCTCCTTTAGAAAAATAACACAACTATATTCAACTAGGGCTTAAGTTTTATCTCCTAGGTATTTTCTATAATATATATGTATATCACTGGATTTTGGCTGACCTTAGGCTTATTTTATCTCCAC
>VGKN01000332.1 GCA_016867055.1 Candidatus Omnitrophota bacterium | reverse complement strand
TAATTTAAAAGACTGTAGCAACCCCATCTGTTTAAATCTCCCACGGGCACATCTCTATCCAAAAACAGAAATTCATTCTGAAAGATTAAACGCTTGAGTTCCTCACCCAGAAATCTGTAAGTCAAATCAACCCCTCCAACTTTAACCTTGTCTTTATGCTCAGAATGATGGGCACCATAGCCCTTTATGCCACTTAGACCTAATTCCAATTCTTGGTTCTCGGCTAAATCAAAAGATGACCAGAGTCTTGTAGAATAGGTCTCTTCAGCTAAGCCTAAGATATCCCCAGTATGCGTATGCTCTGAATCAACATGCCAAGCACCCAAATCCCATTGCAGAAAAAATGGTAGAGGCACGAGATAACTAAAATTTGCACCCTGACCAGCCAAACCATGGTCCCCAAAATAACTTTTTAAGACCTCTGGTCTATCCACAAAATTCCAGTGATGAGAGTGTCTGGGATTGAGTTTCCCAAAGTCCAAAAGTTTCTTTCCTGCTTTGAGGCTAAGATTAGGAATGGGGGTCTTTAAAAAACTAATGTAGCCCTCTTCTAATTCTGCCTTATATTCACCATCATCACTATGCCTATGCAAAGCCGCAATTATATCAGCTCGCACATCAGGATAAAGATATCCTTGAAGAGCAAGCTCGGTTTCCTTTAAGATGATTCTATTTCTATCGGAATCAGTTTTATCATCTCCGTAAGTTCCAACGACATCACCGATAACACTTATATCTGGAAGTTCTAATGCTGGTTTTCCCATACCGGCTAAAGGGGTAGGCTGTTGGGCAATAGGAGTTACTCTCTCTTTTTCCAACTCTTCTATTTTTATCTGCATCTCTTTAATCTTCCCATCATAACTCGTCTTCATTTGCTCAAATTGTAGCTGTAATTGCCTCAATTCGTTTTTTAATCTTTCTACCTCTTCTTCCTCATAGGCATATACATAAGAAGTAAACCCCGTTAGAAATAATCCCGACAGAGGTCGGAATACCACACCTTCGGTGTGGATTTCTAACTGGGTAAAGACGAAAGTAATAATTAAAAATATCAATATTCTTTTCATTGATACTTACCTCCTTGGAAAAATTATTGAAATTACAAAAAATTAGATTGTGGGAATTAAATTAAGCTAATTTAGGAGGAGAGCGCAGATACTGAGAGGCGCGATAAGTTTTGAGAGGTGAGATTTGGAGAAAAATAAAAAATTGCCTTAAACTTAAAAATAAACCCAAAAAGACGAAAAAGACAAAAAGGATAAATACAGAATTAATCAGCCATTGGCAGGTAGGACAATCGTTGTGAAAATCTGAATCGCTGTGATTATGGAAAAATTCTATTCCGAGAGTCAGAAAGAGAAGAACGAAAATAATAAAAAATGATATACTCTTAAAATAATTATTTTTTGTCATACATATATAAATTGCCTTTGTTATTTCAACCTTTAGTTTCCCAAAACAATTTTGGCATATTCTACTCCATTCTGTAAAGCTCCGACAGCAGGGTCTAAAACTACTGCCCTAATTCCAGGAACAATTAATGCTCCCAGTCCTATACAGAAGATAGCTAAGACTATCATAGAAATACACATAAGTCCAGGGACCTCCTTAATAGTCTTCAAATGTAAAGGCAGGTCTCCAAAAATTGCATATCTCTGAACCTTTAAAAAAGAAGCCAGAGTCAAAATTGAAACAATAACCGCGATTAAGCCATAAAACAATTTCCCTGCTTGTATGCAAGCTATTATAATAATAAGCTTACTCCAGAAGCCATTAAAAGGTGGAATGCCAGCGATAGAAAAAGAAGCAATACTACACGTGGCTGCGGTAATCGGCATTCTTTCCTTAAGACCTCCCATCTCTTTCAATTGCCTTGTATTTGTTGCATACTCAATAGCTCCTGAATTAAAGAATAAAAGGGACTTAAAGGCGGCATGATTAATTAAGTGGAAAAGTCCACCCAAGATTCCTAAGGGGGTGGCTAAGCCTATACCAAGCATAACATATCCCATCTGACTTATACTATGATATGCAAGTAAGCGCTTAAAATCCCATTGGGCAATCGCTAACAATACGCCTACCAGCATAGATATTGCACCCATAACTAAGAATATTCCAGATACGGCTGGCGTTATTCCAAGTACATTATAAAATATCCTTATGAGGGCGTATATCCCCAAAGCTTTAATCAAAACTCCAGAAAGCATAGCTGAGATAGGCGCAGGCGCAGAAGGATGTGCATCTGGAAGCCAGGCATGAAAAGGTACTTGAGCTGCCTTTAAACCGAAGCCCGCTAAAAATAACACTGATATAAAAAGTATCCCTGCTCCCTTCACCTTCCCAACTAATTGTTGCGATATATGAGCCATATTTAAAGAGCCGGTCAATGAGTAAACCAAGGCTATTC
>VGKN01000331.1 GCA_016867055.1 Candidatus Omnitrophota bacterium | reverse complement strand
CAACTCTTGTCCGATGAAGCCCTAAGGCAGAGATTGGGAGAAAATGCAAGAGTTACGATTGAATCAAACTTTACACTTAATAGGGTGATAGAGACAGAAATAAGTTATATCAAAGATAAGTTAATATTATGAAGATACTTTTATTAATGCCTTATTTTGATACACCTAAAAAAATACTTCCACCAATAGGCTTGGGCTATATCGCATCTGCCCTGGAAAAAAGAGGTTACAATGTAACTGTTAAAGATTTTCAAATCGAATATGTTCCTATGTCCAAGGCTATTAAACAAATTGTTGATGAGCATTACGATGCCATTGGAATATCTACCATAACAGATAATAGATTTAATGCTATTGAACTGATAAGACAGGTAAAACAAAAAGATAATAGAATTTTTATTTTTGTAGGAGGACCACATTTCAGCGCAACTGCTATAGACGCTCTTAAAAATATAAGGGAAATAGATGTAGTGGTAAGAAACGAAGGAGAAATAACTGCTTGTGAATTATTGGATGCATATTATGAACAAAGGTCTTTTGAAAGTGTGTTGGGTATAACTTTTAGAGACTATAGGGACAATATAATAGAAAATCCTGATAGGCCATTAGTTAATAACATAGATAAGATTGAGGCCCCTGCTTGGCATCTATTTAAAATGGAAAAATATAATTACTCTTTTGATGACTCAGGATTACCATTTATAGGGTTGATGAGTTCTCGAGGTTGTCCTTATAGCTGTGCTTTTTGCGCTAACTCTACGCACAGCATTCGTTTTAGAACACCGTCAAAATTCGTTGATGAAATCCAGCATTTAAAAGAGAGGTATTCCTTTGAAGGATTTATTTTCTTGGACAGTACCTTTACTGTAAACCATAACCACGTAGTTCAGATTTGCGAAGAGATAATTAAAAGAGGGTTAAAGATTAAATGGCAGGCAGGAGCAAGGGTGAGTTCAGTCGATAGAAAGATTTTAGCGCTTATGAGAGAGGCAGGTTGTTTCAGGGTTACCTATGGTATAGAATCTGGCAGTGAAAAGATTTTAAAAAATGTGAATAAGGGTATAGATATGCAACAAATCAGAGAAGCTATCCACATTTCTTCTGAGTTAGGCTTTGATATATCTGCTTTTTTTATGGTGGGTTTTCCGGATGAAAATCTTAACGAATTAAAGAAAACGATTAAACTTATAAAGGAATTAGATACTTATAAAGGGTGTAAATCTATATATGGCTTCACTGTGATATATCCAAATACTGAAATAGAGAAGATAGCACAGGAAAGAAATATTCTCCCAAAAAATTTTTCTTGGAATACTTATCAAATCTTCCCTAAATACATATTTACAGATACTTCTAAAACAGTGCCTTATTACGAAGATTCTCTTAAAATAGAGATGATTAAGTTTTATATGATTATATATAGATATAATTTTTCTTGGCATACAATAAAGATTTTATATACTCGCTTATTGCAAAACTTAAAAAAAATATTTAATCGGACTCTCATTCAGAGGACATAATGAGAAATAATGTGTTAAGCCAGTCTAAATTATACGATGAACTTTATTCTTCTGAATATATATCTACACTTTATGATAGGCATATGGAAGAAACCTTTTTTAAAATATCCGATAATTATTATTTTCTTCCAAACTTATTTAAAATCTGTCTCAAGGATAGAATTATTTTGGATATAGGTTGCGGAGGGGGGAATGTTGGAACTAAAATTATTGATAAGGCAGAATATATAGTGAATTTAGATATATCTTTTAATGCCCTATTACATGCCAGAAAAAAATTTGGTTTTAAAAAATCAAGATATATAAATGGAGATGTCATTGTGCTACCATTTAGAGAGGGGAGTTTTGATATAGTTGTTGGATATTGCACTTTGCACCATATAGAAGATATAGATGCTGCAGCAAAAGAAATTTCACGAGTTCTAAAAAAAGATGGTTTATTTTTGTGTTTTGAACCTGCGCAACGGTATAACTGGTTTGAGTTTTGGTCCGATCTTTTGAAAATACCATATCCAATAACCTCTTTTTTAAAAAAGATCTATCTTATCCTTCAAAAAAAATTTGCCAAGCGGGATAATTCAGTAAAAATATTTAAGGATTTAAATCTTAAGGAAACCGAAAGACATTTTCTTAAAACACCTTCTCAATATAGAAGTGCCTTTAAAAAAAGTGATTTAACAGATATCAAGGTTAGAACTATTCTGCTTGAATTTATTCCCCCGAGATTTCTCAGTATCAATAACAGAAGATTTGTAAAATTCATTTTTAAATTATCGGATTTATTCCATAAATTAGGAATTGCTAAGGAAAAGGGTAAATTTATAATCATTGAGGCACGTAAAATTTAGTTTAGGTAAATTTGATATATGAGAAAAAATTTATATAAATTTATTTTAAAGATTTTGCTTAGACTTTATGATTTTGTATATCAAAAG
>VGKN01000330.1 GCA_016867055.1 Candidatus Omnitrophota bacterium | reverse complement strand
TCATCCGGCAGGCTTAGAGATCAGTTTGATGTACTTCCTCCTGGCGATATAAGGAACTGCTTGGTGGCTCTTGCGGATACAGAGCCACTTATGAGTGATTTATTTCAGTTTAGATTCAGCGATGAATCAGAGTTGAAAGGACATAGTTTTGGAAATTTGTTTATAACCGCCCTAACAAAGGTAACCGGAGATTTTGATAAGGCTATCAAAGCCTCAAGCCAGGTTCTTGCAATAAGAGGAAAGGTAATACCCGCCACATATAAAAAAGTCACTTTAGTAGCGCAGCACAAGGATGATTCTGAAACTGTTGGAGAGGCGAATATCCCTAAAAAAAGAAGCCCTATTAACCGCGTATACTTAAAGCCTGATGGCTGCAGTCCAAGTCAAGAAGCTCTTGATGCTATTAGAGATGCGGATGCAATTGTTTTTGGTCCTGGTAGTCTTTATACAAGTGTTATACCAAACCTCTTAATAAAAGAGATACCAGATGCTATCCGTAAGTCAAAGGCGATTAAAATCTATGTATGCAATGTAATGACCCAGGCTGGCGAGACAGACGGATATACTGCGTATGACCACGTAAATGCAATAATCTCACATACAAAACCTAATCTGATAGATTATTGCATCATAAATACTACCAAGATACCCGAAGAATTCTTGCTCAAGTATAGACAAGAAAATGCCTATCCCGTTGTCGCAGATACTCAGAAACTAAAAGAACTCGGGGTTGAGATTATAGAAGGTAATGTTGTAAGCGCAGTAAATTATGTCCGGCATAATTCAGATAAACTGGCAAAGTTAATAATAAATTTAATACATGCCTCTATGGTGTATAAGTGAGCGATAAAAAGGTAAATTTTATAATTGGTATTCACTGTCATCAGCCGGTAGGCAATTTTGGCTGGGTTATAAGTGAGGCATATGAAAAAGCCTATCTTCCATTTATTGAGGTATTAAGAAGGCATCCTCGCATAAAGATAAATCTGCATTTAAGCGGCGGACTGCTTGAATGGATAGGTAAGAATAAACCCGAATACTTTGATTATCTTAGGGAACTCATAGATAAAAGACAGGTTGAGTTATTAGGCGGTGGTTTTTATGAGCCTGTTCTTACGCTCATACCAGAAAAAGATAGATTTTTGCAGTTGGCTTTATTAAAAGACTTTATAAAAAAGTATTTTAAATATGAAGTGAAGGGAGCATGGCTTGCAGAAAGGGTATGGGAACCCCATCTCGTGAATACATTTAACAGAGCAGGCATCAGGTATACAATCGTGGATGACACTCATTTTAGACTCACGGGTAAAAACTCGGGTGAGATATTTGGTTACTATATCACAGAGGAGGACTCCGAAGAACTTTTTATTTTTCCCACCTCGCAGAAACTGCGCTATATGATACCATTTAAATTGCCACAGGACACTATAGAATATTTAAAGAGCCTCTTAAGCCAAGAAGATAGGGCAGTTGTAATTGCAGATGACGGAGAAAAGTTTGGTTTTTGGCCAGGGACATATAAGTGGGTTTACCAGGAGCAGTATCTTGAAAATTTCTTTAGTGTCTTAGAAGAAAATGGCCCTTGGCTAAATATAATGACGTTCTCCGAATTCATAGAACAATTTAAACCTCTGGGAAGAATATATCTCCCCTGCGCAAGTTATACAGAGATGATTAGCTGGTCGCAGGGATACTTCAAAAACTTTTTAGTAAAGTATCCGGAGAGTAATATCTTGCATAAGAAGATGCTCTACGTATCAAACAAACTTAATAGTCTCAAAGGGAAAGCTGGTGGCGACAAAAATGAATCATTAATTACAGCAAGGAATTTGCTATATATGGGGCAATGTAATGATGCCTACTGGCATGGTGTGTTTGGAGGGTTTTATCTTAACCATCTTAGGGAGACGGCGTTTAGGAGTTTAATTGAATCCGAAAAAATAGTTGACAGTTTATCAAAAAAGAAGAAGGATTGGCTGGACATCGAGGTTTTTGACTTTGATAAGGATGGCTGTGACGATATTATTGTGAATACACCACTTTTAAATCTTTATGTAAGCCCAAATATGGGTGGAGAGATATTTGAGATTGATTTTAAGCCCAAGTCTCTAAATATGTTGAATGCCTTGGCGAGGAGATATGAACTGTATCATGACAAGATAAAAAATTCCTCGCCCACAGATTACTTGGATAAATCGTCTAATTCACAGGGCGTTCTTAGTATACACGATATAGTCGGTTTTAAAGAGGGCAATCTCGAGACCTACCTCGCCTACGATAGGTATAGAAAGATTGCACTCATAGACCATTTTTTCGGAGAGGAGGCTACGGTTAGGGAATTCTCAAAATCCAAGGTGTTAGAGAGGGGGGATTTTGTTGAAAAACCATTTACGTTTGAGATAAAAAAATCTACTAAAAAAGTCAAGGAAAAAACCTGTACAATCCTCCTTTCAAGA
>VGKN01000329.1 GCA_016867055.1 Candidatus Omnitrophota bacterium | reverse complement strand
TGAAAACATAAGGGACTATTTTGTTTTTATAAACTCTGAGGAGATTATAGGGACGGTTGCGCTTCACATCTGCTGGGAGGACTTAGGAGAGATAAAGGCACTTGCAGTGAAAGAGAGATTTCAGGAAAAAGGCATAGGTGTAAGACTTGTGAAAAGAGCGCTTACTGAAGCAAAGGCGTTAAAACTAAAAAAGGTTTTTGCCCTTACCTATGTCCCTGAGTTTTTCAGAAAACTGGGCTTCAGGGAGATTGACAAGAAAAGTCTTCCACAGAAGATTTGGGGAGAATGCGTAAACTGCGTAAAATTTCCAAATTGCACTGAAACTGCTTTAATACTAAAGATATAAATATGGGATACACTATAACAGAAAAGATATTATTGGCTCATACGGATAAGAAATCCATTGCACCGGGTGAGTTTATATATGCCAAGGTTGACTTTTGTCTTGGAAACGACATAACCGCACCCTTTGCAATAGAAGAGTTTAAAAGAACGGGTTATAAGAGGGTTTTTGATCCGAAAAAAATAGCCCTCATACCCGACCATTTTGCGCCGAACAAGGATATAGAAAGCGCCGCTCAGTGTAAGTTATTGAGAGATTTTGCCAAAGCGCAGAATATAAAGCATTATTACGAGGTAGGGAGAATGGGCATTGAGCATGCGCTACTTCCGGAATTAGGCCTTGTCTTACCTGGAGACCTTGTAATAGGTGCGGATTCTCATACCTGCACCTACGGCGCGTTGGGCGCATTCTCAACCGGGATCGGCTCAACCGACCTTGCGGCTGCATTTGCCACAGGCAAGTGCTGGTTTAAGGTGCCTGAAACCACCAAATTCATTTATTATGGAAAACCCGACAAGTGGATTAGCGGAAAGGATATAATTTTATATACTATCGGTAAAATTGGCGTTGATGGCGCTTTATACAAGGCAATGGAATTTACAGGTGAGGTCATAGCGAGACTTGATATGGATGATAGGTTTACAATGTGCAATATGGTAATAGAGGCGGGCGCCAAAAACGGGATTATAGCACCTGATAAAAAAACAATAGAATATGCAAAAACAAGGGCAGATAAAAGAAAATTTAAAATTTATACCTCTGACAAGGAAGCAAGATTCTCATCAATAGAAGAGTATAACCTTTCAAAACTCCAGCCGCAGGTGGCAGAGCCTCCGCTTCCGAGCAATGCGAGGCCTGTTGGAGAATTAAGTAAGGTAAAAATTGATCAGGTGGTAATAGGCTCCTGCACAAATGGAAGGATATCGGATTTAAGGATAGCAGGACAGATTTTAAAAGGCAAAAAGGTGCATAAGGAGGTCAGGGTAATCGTAATTCCTGCTACGCAGGGTATATACCTTCAGGCAATAAAAGAAGGTCTGGTAAATATATTCATTGAGGCGGGATGTGCGGTATCCACACCTACATGCGGGCCTTGTTTAGGTGGCCATATGGGTGTTTTGGCAGATGGAGAATCTGCCATATCCACTACCAACCGTAATTTTGTAGGTAGAATGGGAAGTGTAAAAAGCAGGGTATATCTTGCAAGTCCTGCAGTTGCAGCCGCTTCAGCGATAAAAGGAAAAATCGTCCACCCCGAAGAGATTCTATGAAACTTCAAGGCAGAGCCTATATATTTGGAAATAGCATAAATACAGACGAGATTATCCCTGCAAAGTATCTTAAGACTCTGGATAAGAATCTTCTGGGAAGATGTTGTATGTCAGGGATAGATAAGGATTTTTCAAAAAAGATAAAAAAGGGAGATATAATCGTTGCGGGTAAGAATTTCGGCTGTGGTTCAAGCAGGGAACAGGCACCTATTGCAATAAAGGCATCTGGTATTTCTTGTGTGATAGCCAATAGTTTCGCAAGAATATTTTTTAGAAACTGTATAAACATAGGTCTACCAATCTTAGAGGTTAGGGAAAAACTTGACATTAAGAACCAAGATTTATTAGAGATTGACTTAAGGAAAGGGGGTATATTAAATAAATCTAAAAATAAAATTTATCAAGCAACAAAATTTCCCCAGTTTCTTGAAGGGATTATAAAAACCGGTGGGTTTATAGAGTGGGTCAGGAAAACAAGGGCTGAGAAATGATGCATACCCAATTGAGTAGAGTATATAATATTGCGGTTATTCCCGGCGATGGAACCGGACCTGAGGTAATAAGGGAGGGGCTTAAGGTATTAGAGGCGGTCAGCAAAAAAAGCGGTTTTAAATATTCTACACAGATTTTTGACTTTGGTGGGGAGAGATATTTAAAAACAGGGGAGACGCTTCCTGATTCTGCTGCGGAGGAATTAAAGAAATTCTCTGCAATATACTTAGGCGCAATCGGACACCCTGATGTAAAACCGGGCATTCTGGAAACAGGGATACTTTTAAAATTGAGATTTTCTTTAGACCAGTACATAAACCTACGGCCAGTGAAGCTCTATAATGCAAATTTTT
>VGKN01000328.1 GCA_016867055.1 Candidatus Omnitrophota bacterium | reverse complement strand
AATCAAGCAAGATAAATTTAAGAGAAAACGAAACTTACCTGACAAGGGATCTGCTTGAGGCGGTGCTTATATGCTCGGCAAATGATGCAAGCGTTGCTTTGGCTTGTGATATAGCAGGAACCGAAGAGGCGTTTGTTAGGATGATGAATAACAGGGCAAGGCAATTAGGAGCCCTTAATACAAACTTTGTAAATTCAACGGGGCTTCCGACAAAAGGCCAGTATACAAGCGCATATGATCTGGTTGTTATAATGAAGAGAGCGCTGATTTATCCAGAGATTATAGAGATTATGACCAAGAGAGACTCTCCCATCAAAAGCGATAAAGGTAGGCTCATAGGACTAAAAAGCCATAATAAACTGTTATGGGAGTTTGATAACGCTATCATAGGAAAGACAGGTTATACCCGCCAGGCAGGGCATTGCTTTGTTGGACTCCAGAAAATAAAAAACAGGAAATTTCTATTTGCAATTTTAAAAAGTAAAGACCCGCGCCCAGATATTAGAATAATATATTCAACCTTGACACAGTTAATTAACAATAGGTAAAGGGCCAACCTACCCCTTAGAAATGTTGTATCATTCCATGATATTTCTAATAAGGTTTTACACGGGACAGAAAGGAATTTTTCTTGAAAATAGCGCTAATTCTTGGTATATATATTCTGCAGAAAGCTGGGATGGTGGAACTGGCATACACGATGGCCTGAGGAGCCATGCCCTTTTTGGGCGTAGGGGTTCAAATCCCCTTCCCAGCACTTGTTGCTTGAGTAGTAGGGGATTTGAAGCCAGAATGACGCCGAAGAATATGAGGAAAAGCGAGTTTCCCGAGCGACAGTCATTCTGGCCGGCCTGAAGTGAAAACTCAATCCGAGTTTGAGCGAAAGGAAATCCCCTTCCCAGCACTTGTTGCTACAGAAGACAGAGAACAGATGGCGGATGATAGAAAAATCTGATATCTGACTTCTGTCTTCTGACAAATCAAATAAGTATGTTCAAAATTGCTTGCCATTCCTTAACCTGGGGTAATTATTATAAAAACGGTTCTTATTCTATAGAATCTATCTTAAAAGATATAAAGGAAGCAGGTTTTGAGGGTGTTGAATTATTCGAACCCCTAAGTAAATTTGGCAGTCCTCAGCAACTTGAAGCTCTTTTAGATAAATATGGTCTTAAATTGGCAACGCTCTCTGGAAATTTAAATCTGACTTCGTCTGATAACAAAGATATGGAGGAGGCAGAAGAGAGAATTAGGTTTTTAAATACCTTAAAGGTGGATACCTTTATGCTTTGTGGAGGCTGGATAAAAAATCCCAGGGAAAAGTCGGATATAAATTTTGAAAGATTTTCAGAGAGACTTGAGAAACTTTCCAGTTTTGCCAAAGAACTTAACGTAAGCGTGGCGTATCATCCCCATTTAAATTGTATAACAGAAACAAAAGGAGACATTGACAAGCTATTTAAGAATATAAAATTGACAAAATTATGTTTGGATACAGCCCATTTAACCGCAGCCGGCTCAAATCCCATAGAGATTATAAAAAAATATCAATCGGAAATTAAACTAATTCATCTAAAAGACTGGGATGCGAAATTAAAAAGGTTTACAGAGCTTGGTGCGGGCGTTATAGGCGGAGGTTTTTGGGATATCGTAGAACAGATAAAATTCATAGGCTATGAGGGGTGGCTGGTGTGCGAGTTGGATGAGACACTTAAGAATCCCCAGGAATCTGCAAGGATAAACAGAAGATTTTTGAAAGGCATAGGATTATGAGATAATGAGTCATCCGCCTTATTTATTTTGTATGTTTCTGAGATTTGCTGTATATTTTTATAAAGAGGCGGAGGTATTATATAAATAAAAGGAAGGTGCAAAGTGAAAGTAAAGGTTGGAATTGTTGGAGTAGGAAGAGTTGCCCAGGATTTTCATATCCCTACACTACAAAAATTGGAAGGTTTTGACCTCTGTTGTGCATATGACGCAATCCCTGCAAGGCGGCAGGTGGCAAAGGGACAGTATGGTTTAAAAAGCTTCTCGGATTATAAGGAGTTTCTTAATTCTAAAATAGAATTGGTCGTAATCGCCTCACCCTCAAATACCCACAGGGAATTGGCGCTTAAGGCGATAAACTCAGGCAAAAATGTTGTGGTTGAAAAGCCAATGGCGTTAAGTCTTCAGGATGCAGATGAGATTATAGATCAGGCAAATGAGAAAAAGGTTATGCTTAGTGTCTCGCATTCAAGAAGATGGGACTCTGATTTTTTAACTGTAAAGAAGCTCTTACAGCAAAGGGCAATAGGAAAACTGGTTTCTATAGAATCCAGGGTAATGGGGTATGGTTCTCTGATAGGCTATTCTGTAGCCGAGTTTGATACCCACTGGAGATATAAAAAGTTTTATGGTGGAGGGGTTCTCTACGATATGGGTTCGCACCTTATAGACCAGTTACTCTGTCTTATAGATGAGAGA
>VGKN01000327.1 GCA_016867055.1 Candidatus Omnitrophota bacterium | reverse complement strand
GACCTTATAAAACACATAGATTCTATAGAGAGGTCTATTAGAAAAATAGATAGATTTCAACCAGAGGCTATAGGGAGCTTTAGAAACAGGTTGAGCCAAAGGATAAAAGAACTTACCAGTGGAGATTCCTTAAACAAAGAAAAGCTTGAGGAAGAGGTAGCGATATTTGTAAGAAATTCTGATATCACAGAGGAACTTACAAGGCTTAAAGGCCATATAGTTAATCTAAAAAAGATATTGAAGGAAGAAAACGAACTAGGTAGAAAACTTGATTTCATTGCCCAGGAGTTGCAGAGGGAGATAAACACGATAGGCTCCAAGGCAGAGAGTTTTAAGATATCCAGGGAGGTTATAGAGATAAAATCCTGTATAGATAAGATTAGAGAACAGGCTCAAAATGTAGAATAAATCTATGGCTATTAAACTTATAAATCTTGGATTTAATAATGTAATTGTTTCAGAGAGGATAGTGGCTGTTCTTAACTCTCAGAGCCTGCCGTCAAAAAGACTGAGAGAGGAAGCCATAAGAAAAAACAAACTCGTAGATGCTACAAATGGCAGAAAAACAAGAACCATTTTGGTTACAGACTCTGACCATATAGTTTTATCAAGCCTTCAGCCTGAGACTGTTATCCAGAGGATAAAAGAGGATAAGGAAAAATAATTGTGAGTATAGTTTTTGTGGTCTCGGCACCCTCTGGAAGCGGTAAGACCACGGTTATCAGAGAACTTCTTAAAAATGAAAAGAGACTTGTCAAGTCTATTTCTGCTACCACTCGAGCTAGACGTTGCGGGGAAGAGCAAGGGGCCGATTATTATTTCATAAGCAGGGAAGAATTTAAAAAGCGGATAAAAAAGAATTATTTTTTAGAATGGGAGCGTGTTTTTGGTAATTACTATGGCACGCCAAAGGCGCCTATTGAGAAGGCGTTGAGAGAGAATAAGGATGTAATACTTGCCTTAGATGTTAAGGGAGCATTAAAGATAAAAAGGATATTTAGAGAAGCTGTTCTTATATTTCTGCTACCCCCTTCAATTATAGAGCTAAAGGAAAGGCTTAATACTCGCTCTACAGATTCAAAGAACCAGATAAAAAAAAGGCTTGCACTTGCAAGATGGGAGTTGTCCAAGAAGAAAAGGTATAATTATGTAGTATTAAATAATACTATTAAAGAGGCAGTTAGTGGGCTTAAGAAAATTATAAAAAAAGAACATCTTAAGAGAAAAAGGAGGGCTGGATTTTTATGTCATACATCTCAATAAATGAACTTTTGGATAAATCGGATAGTGTATATAAATTGGTTATACTCGCCTCAAAACGGGCTATCGAATTAAACCAAGGAGCGCAAAAGCTTGTAGAGACAAATTCCCAGAAACCACAAGTTATTGCCGTAGAAGAGATTATGCAGAAAAAGATTGCTTATAAAGAGAAAAAGATATAGAGCAGATGAGAAAGAATATTGTATTAGGGATAACCGGTTCCATAGCCTCTTATAAGGCGTGTGAGATAGCAAGCGCGCTTACCAAAGAGAATTTTTCAGTATATGTGGCAATGACTGCGGAGGCATTAAGGTTTTTAACCCCTCTTACATTCCAGCACTTAACTAAGAATCCCGTAATAACAGATATGTTTGAGGCGCAAGAAGGATTTTCTCCTTATCATATCTCGCTTGCAGACAAGGCAGATTTGATATTAGTTGCACCTGCCACAGCAAATATCATAGGGAAGGTCGCCTCCGGAATCTGCGATGATATACTGAGTTGCACCATTATCTCAAGCACCTCACCTGTCTTATTCGCCCCTGCTATGAACGAGAAGATGTATAAGAACAAGATTGTCCAAGCAAATATAAAGAGGTTAAAAACCCTTGGTTATAGGTTTATTAGCCCAATAAAAGGAAAGCTTGCCTGTGGATATATCGGCTTAGGTCATATAGCAGAAGTGGATGATATAATAAACGCCGTTAAGCAAATCCTTAAAAGAAAGGCAGCAAGTAAACCCCGTTAGACCCCATTAGAAAAATCTTTTCTAATGAGGCGAGCGGTCTGCTGCTTGCGGTGACATTGTTGTCTGCCGACAGGTAGAAAACCACTGTCAGCTTTAAGTAGAGATAACCGCCGATTAAAATCGGTGGCTTTCTCTAATGGGGTAAAGTAGCGAGATAGATAGGAGTCAGGGGACAGAAAACAGGTTTTTCCGACTTCTAAAAGTTTGGTATTTATAATTGAGAAGGAAATTAAATATATTAATCGCCGCAGGCCCAACGCAGGAGCCTATTGATCCACTAAGGTTTATTTCCAATTACTCAACAGGCACCATAGGTTATGAAATTGCAAAAGAAGCAAGGGCAAGAGGCTATAACGTTACGTTGATAAGCGGACCAACAGGCTTAACCCCGCCAAAGGGGATAAATTTTTTGAGGGTCCAAACAGCCTTACAAATGAGGGAGGGTGTAAATAGATTTTTTAAGA
>VGKN01000326.1 GCA_016867055.1 Candidatus Omnitrophota bacterium | reverse complement strand
ATACCTCGAGCCCTTTGTGTATGGCATATCTTGCGACACTTCTTATAGCAGGGTTCATCCCTGAGGAGTCTCCACCAGAGGTTAAAATACCTATCTTCTGGATTTTCACTATTTGTTAAATAAAAAGGTTGG
Organism: Candidatus Omnitrophota bacterium; assembly: GCA_016867055.1. The sequence goes on along the minus strand of VGKN01000326.1, from coordinate 2,341 downwards.
GGTTAGGTTAAGGCTAAGATTTTTTCTCAATCTAAACCTTAGCATGATTTTTTATGTTCCACTTTCCCAAGAGGTAAGATATTGCTTTTGTTTTGGTGTCAGCGTGTCAATTTTAACATTCATAGAGCGAAGTTTAAGCCATGCTATTCTATTATCTATTTCTTCGGGAACCTTATATACCTTTTTCTGGAGTCTACCCCTATTTTTAAAAATGAAATCCACCGAAAGCGCCTGATTGGCAAAACTCATATCCATAACAGAGGCGGGATGTCCTTCTGCGGAGGCAAGGTTTATAAGACGCCCCTCTCCCAAGAGATATATCCTCTTGCCTGATTTTAAGGTATACTCCTCCATAAAGTCCCTTATCCTTCTCTTTTTGATACTAATCCTATTTAGTTCATCTAAATCCAACTCCACATTGAAATGACCTGAGTTACATACTATAGCACCATCTTTCATATTCAAAAAATGCTCTCTCCTTATTACGCTTACGTCACCTGTCAGGGTCACAAATATATCACCCTTCTTAGCAGCCTCTGTTATAGGCATAACAGTATAGCCGTCCATAACCGCTTCAAGCGCACGAAGAGGATTTACCTCTGTAATTATTACACTTGCGCCCATACCGCGCGAGCGCATAGCAACACCTCTTCCGCACCAGCCATATCCACACACAACAAGATTCGTTCCGGAAAGGAGTATATTGGTAGCGCGAATTATGCCATCAACGGTAGATTGGCCTGTGCCATATCTGTTGTCAAAGAGATGTTTAGTATTTGCATCATTGACTGCTATTATAGGGAAGAGAAGTCTTTTAGAAACCTCAAGGCTCCTAAGCCGAATTACTCCTGTTGTGGTTTCCTCAGTTCCAGCAAAGATATTGGAAACAAGCCCTCTTCTTTCCTTATGAATTGTAGAAACCAGGTCCGCTCCATCATCCATAGTTATATTTGGTTTTGCATCAAGGACTGCATTTATGTGCTTATAATAGGTTTTGCTATTCTCCCCCTTAATGGCGAACACGCCTACAGCAAAATCCTTCACCAAGGAAGCAGCAACATCATCCTGCGTGCTTAAGGGATTTGAAGCACACAAAAATACACTTGCCCCTGCAGATTTCAACGCATCCACAAGGACCGCTGTCTCAGTGGTTACATGCAGGCAACAGCCTATTCTAACGTTCTTTAAGTGCCTTCTCGTCTTAAAATCTTCTTTAATCAGTTTCAAGACAGGCATATTGTTAGATGCCCATTCAATACGAAGCCTACCCTTTCTTGCTAAAGATATATCCTTTATCTGATATCTCAAAATTATATCTCCTTTCTCATATTGAAATTTTAATCTTGGTTAAAATTTACCCCTCAGAGAAAACGTTGATTTTAATCAGTAGTTACCTCTTAAAGCTAATGGTGATTTGAAGCCATCTAACTACAAGTCCATTAGAGAACATATTCTCTAATGGACTATTCAATGTAATCTAAGTCTTTCATCTCGTCTTTGGATGGCTCGTCATATATCCCTTCTTCGCTGACAGATGTAGTATCCCACCAAACCTTGCCTGAATAATTAATGTATGAAATACCTGTTATTTCCTTATCCTGTATCTCAAGGTCATCAACGGGCACCTCAAGGCGGACCCATTCTCCCTTTTTAGGCAAAAACCCAATATACCATACTGGTTCTTCCTCTTTTATGTCAAAAACCTCCTCCTCGCCCTCCCAGTAGATACCAGCCTCTTTTCCATCAGACAAATTAAACCTCATCATTAAGCCCTTTGGTGGGTTCTGTGGGTCAAGATAGACATATTGAATAATATATGAGCCCTCCTTGAGTTTTATAGGACTTGGCATTCTAAAGGAATGGGAGTTAACACCTTCCTTTGGGGTGGAGGTATGGGAACTTGTTCCCGAGAATTTAAAGGTGTTGTCCCAGAGCCATTCGCCCTCTGATTGGCTATTTGCTGGAAGGGAATCCTCAAGAATAACTATCTCGCTGGGTCTTGGCGTCTCCTGAGCATATACCCCTACTGCAAAAAAGATGCTGAATGCTATTACACATAATATTAAAATATATTTCATACCCACCTCCATTTTTAGATTTATTTTGTATATTATACTAAAAAAATCTTAAAAGTAAATTTTTATTTCTAATTTATGCTATATGCACTATAATTTTAAATAAATGAGGTTCCTTTCTTTACCTTAAAATTTCAACCTTAACATCTGTTAGGGATTTTGTAATATCTAACGATATACGCTAGTGATGGATTTTTAAGCCTATGGGCTTGATATGGCTATAATATAACAGTGTAATCTTAAATAAAATCCTTATGAGCATTCAT
>VGKN01000325.1 GCA_016867055.1 Candidatus Omnitrophota bacterium | reverse complement strand
AGTAAAAATTTTGAATATGAAAAAGAAGGAGAAGTTGGAGTAATTCAGACAAAGCAGATAGGCAACCGATTTATTAATTTTGGAGCAGAGAATAAGGCTGAGAAAAAGATTGTAGAGGGAGAATGTCTTCCTGTTCTAAAGGGTAGAGATGTAATTTTTGCGTCTATGGGCGTTGGTTCATTAGGTAAAACAAATATTTTTTATGAATTTGAAACAAATAGGACGGTATATACGATAGACTCAACCTTGAGAATCTTTAGAACAAAGAACCAGCGGCTTTTACCAGAAGTCTTAGTAGTTTATTTGAACTCGTTTGTTGGCCAAGAATTGATTTACAAATATGTAGTAGGAACGAGTGGAATAATTTCTATATATGAAAATTATTTAAAAAACTTTCCAGTTCCTATTTTGGAAAAAGTAACTCAGCAAAAAATTGCTGATTTGGTGAGAAAATCTCATGAAGCGCGGAAGAGGTCAAAAGAACTTCTGGAAACAGCGAAAAGAAAAGTTGAGACTTTGATCGAAACTCAATCTAAAGGAGATAGTTGATTTTGCACACTCATTCATATTTTGGAAGATGTTAGAAGATAATCAAAGGTTTGTACCCCCAGGGCGGAGCCTGGGACCCAAAATGTAGACTAACGAAAAACTCTTCGCTACGCTCGAATTTTTCGAGTCTCACTGATTTAATATTGCAAAAAGTATGCTAAAATAGTAATATATTTATGACTACATCTTTTGAGTGGGATGCAAAGAAAAACACTGAGAATATACGAAAACACAGGATTAGCTTTGAAGCCGCTCAATATGCGTTTATTGACCCAAGGCGTGTAATTGCAGAAGATATTGCACATAGTAAAGAAGAGAAACGTTATTATTGTTTTGGAAGGATGAAAGGAGGTGTTTTAACCGTTCGCTTCACATATCGGGAAGATAAAATTCGTATAATCGGGGCCGGTTACTGGAGAAAAGGCAAAAAAATCTATGAGAAACAAAATCAAATACAGCGATGAACCTATTGAGGCAAGAGTTATAACTGACTTTCTGCCCAGCCCTGAGAGTTTAATTCTTAGGGAGAAAAAGAAGAGAGTAACACTAACTCTTACAGAAAAGAGTTTAAAATTTTTTAAAGAAGTTGCCCAAAAGCATGGAGCTTCTTATCAAGCAATGATTAGGAGGCTACTTGATTATTATGTAATAAATCAAAGAGCTTAGCTTTTTCACTGATACATAGCCACAAATCCTAATAAGAATTATTTACGGCATATACAACTCCCCGAGTGCTACCCAGTTTTTTGATGAATTTGCCCTCGAGAAGTTTCTTCAGGTCATAGTGCAAACTGCTTTCCGGTATTTTCATAAACCTTCTTCTGATAAAATCAAACGAAACCATCCGGTGATCCTTGATGATTTCAAGAATTTCCCTTCTTCGAGGAAGCAAGGTATCCTCATGTCTTTCTTCTTTAAACTCTTTTATTTCTGTTATTACTTTTTCTACCTGATAGACCAAACCTTCAAGATAAAATTCCACAAAATGAGTGATATTACTTCCTCTTTCTTCCAGCAATTGATAGTAGATTTCCCTCTTCTCATCAAGATATTCTTCAAAAGACACCAGACCCCGAAAATCAAAACCTCCTCTTTTCAAAATAAAGGCAGTTACAAGTCTGCCTACTCTGCCGTTACCGTCTAAGAACGGATGAATTTTCTCAAAAGCAAAGTGGCAGGTAGCCGCCTTGATAGGTATTGGTTTTTTCCCTATGCCAGTATTTTTTATAAGTTTGTTAAGTAATAATGGTATATGATTTGCTGGAGGAGTCAGATAGACAGCTACTCCTGCCTGGTTAAAAATAGCAGAAGGTTCTTTCCGGAGGCATCCTGCCTCTGGATGAATATCCTTCATCGCCAACCTATGTAGATTTAACAATAAGTTTATACTCAATTTTTTTGGACAATTAGATGAATATAAAAACCGTAAGGCTTTGCTGATATTGTAAACCTCCAATTTGGCAAGACTTTCAGGTTTCCGTTCTAAATTTTCATCTCTTATATCTTCAATTTTTAATTTGTTTCCTTCTATTCGAGCAGAGAAAAGTGAGCTTTTAAGGATAGATCGACGCCGTATATTTTCTTCGATGTGTGGATGTGTAGGGAGGAGCTTGATTAACTGTTTTGCTACTTCCAGTTTTTGCAGATATTCTTCTATTGTTTTTGTTTGCCGATAACAGTAATTCATTTTCATCATAATTCTTATTTAACAGATATTGGAGAATATTACAAGATATTAGAAGATATTAAAAGATATCATAAAATATTAATGCAATCTATAATCTAAGGATGATGAAATCTACTTGCGTAACTATTCACCTCTCTCCAAAAGCACCTCGAAGAAGATATTTCTGCAGAGTGGGAATTAGTGGTTGATTTTTCAGTCTGATTGTTTGGATAATGCTCATATTGATAGCATGGATTTCTGCGCCGT
>VGKN01000324.1 GCA_016867055.1 Candidatus Omnitrophota bacterium | reverse complement strand
CAAGGGCATTGGCCATCCTCTTGGTAAGAGGGCGTGGTCATTTCTTCAGCAGACCTTTGGAAAACCTGTTCCGCTAGATAAGGTCATCTGGTATCAGGAATATGCTCATTTTCTCTATGGACCCGATACGCACGCCTATTCGTGGACTGATGGGAATAAGGCTGTAGCTTGCCGAGCAAAATGCCTTTTCCGTCCCACCGCGGATTTCTGCACTAATGCTAAATATTGCATGTTCTTTGATGACTGGTACAACGTGGGATACATGGACGTTGAGCCTGACTTACTCGTAATAAGATCGCCTGATCTGGGCCCAGAGGCAAAAGGACCTAGGTGTATGCAAATGTGGACCTATGATAAAAGCGTAGTCGAGAAACTACCTAAAAAGGTTAAAGACGGAATATCACCTGCCATGAAAGAGAGGATTAGGCAAAAAGGCGTTAAAATATAGGCTTAGATGCAAGAGTAAAATAGCAAACTCGGGTGCATTCTTAGTTCCCTGTACATATATCGGCGGGAAGGAAGCCAAAGATATAAATCTAACGGACTGAATGGCTTCGTCGCTGTTCAGGAGTCTACTTAAATCAACCGAGGAATGATTTACCTCTTTTAGTTAGTTTGCCAAAAATAGATTCCTTAAGCCCAAGAAAACGCGCCAAATAGGCAACTGATGAGAAGGGTTAATAACTATTCTCGTTGGATAATTTGTAGACAATCAATATATTCTACGAGAGGAAGGCTGCCACGAAAGCGGTTGTTTGGAATGGCTCCAGGAGCAAGTTACCTTTGCAAGTGGTCGACGTCCCAAAAACAGGAGCTAAAGAAGTATTGATGGAAGTTCGGGCTTCCGGTCTATGCCAAAGCAATTTGTCAATTGCCCTAGGCAAGATGCCTTGAAAAAAAGGGAGATCATTGGACGCGGTGTACTCCTACCATAAACGAGAGTAATTACCACGGGAAGTCGTTTGCTACGAAGGCTTGGTAAAATAAGCAACGTGACAAGTACAAATTAGAGGTCATCACAATATTATAAAGACTCATTCTACTATCTCACTACCACCGAGCTAGAATACTAACACGAACTATGTGCCGTCAGAAAGGAAGTTGGCTATGCCAAGTGAGGCATTGACTAAAGTTGAACGGATATATCAAGATCGAAGTAATCGTGCCAAAGCATTAAAGAAAAACGGAAGGAAGATATTTGGATATTTCTGCGGTTTAACTCCGGTTGAGTTGATAACTGCTGCCGGTATTGTCCCGTTTGAAATCACTGGAAAGATAAAAGAGTCTACTGGTGAAGCCGATGCATACCTAGAAGCCATCGCTTGCAATTATCTTCGTAATTGTCTTGGTAGGGCTCTAAGGGGTGAGTACAGCTTTTTGGACGGTCTTGTAATACCTCACGCCTGCGATATTCTTGTAAAGCTCTACGATATCTGGAAATATAACGTCAAACCTCCCTATGCCCATTTTATAAATACTCCTCATACGAGGTCTAACCCCTCTCACCAATTCTTTCGCGCAGAGCTTGGCACATTCAAAATAAGTTTGGAGAAGCTTATTGGGAGAGAAATCACGGAGAAGGAGCTTAGAGTATCGATCGCGCTTCATAACAAAAACCGAGCACTAGTCAGGCAGTTATATGAATTTAGAAAGCCGAACCCTCCTCTCGTCCTTGGCAGCGAAGTGTTAAAGATAATATCCGCTGTACTTAGTCTACCTGTAGATGAATCTAATGAGTTGTTGAAGGAGCTCATTCGGGAGCTTAAAGAACGTAAAGACCGTCCTCAAAACAAGCCGGGAAGATTGCTTATCTACGGCTCCAAACTTGATAATGCTGAACTCATAGAAATGATTGAAGCAAGCGGAGCACATGTAGTCATGGATGATCTCTGCTTTGGCTATCGGCCGTTTGCTTACGATGTGGAAACTAAAGGCGACCCGCTGAAAAATATAGGCGATCATTATTTGGACAAAATACCCTGTCCGAGATTTTGTGCAGACACAGTCGTTGCGCATCAGGCAGACTTACAGGCTAGGTTTGGGCATCTTCTAGACTATGCCAAAGATTACAATATTAATGGAGTTATCATCCAGATTATTACTTATTGCGATCCTTACGCCTTTGACCTTCCTGAGCTGCGGGAATTTTTCAAAACAGCAGGGTTACCGGTTCTCGTGCTTGAGCACGATTACACCATGCTGGCTATTCAAAGGCTTAAGACTCAGGTCCAAGCATTTCTAGAAATAACCGTCTGACTCAGAACAGAAGAGGAGATAAGAGTGAGTGAAGAAGCAGTGCAGAAGACCACAGCGGTAAAAGCGCTGGAAGCAACAAAAAAAGTACGCCCTATGATCAAGTGGTGGAGTGAAAAAACCCACCAGTCAATGGCAAAAGACGAACCTATAGCTTACTATTTCACACTTAGCTTTTATGAAGATATTCTAAGAGCGATGGATATAATATCTGTCGGCACTGAGAATTATGCCGCCCT
>VGKN01000323.1 GCA_016867055.1 Candidatus Omnitrophota bacterium | reverse complement strand
GGCAAATTCATCGCAGTCACCTTTTTCCTCCCTGTAGATACTTTCAGATTTCTTACTAATTTCTTCTACCGGAGGAAAATGACTTGGTGCCGAAGTAGGATTGAAATTGGAACCTAGATATAAAGCTATTAGTATTGGCGAGTTCAACCGATCAACAGCTTCATTAAAATTCCATTTGTTTGACTGATAATTATCAGACGTAGTGCTCCTCCACCACACATATCCAACTAATTTCATATGCCCACGAATTTGAGAAGGCCATCGATGGTCATCCCACGGTTTCTTATCAAGGTATTCTTCTTCATCATCATAGAGAGACCATACTAAAGCTTGTATAGGTGTACAAAACTTTCTTTTTTCTTTTATACCCTCGCTGAACATGGAATCAAGGCTTATTCCACCAATGGATTTCTTCTTTGCTACAGAAATAAAATCTTCTGAGACTTCCGCGTCCTTTATGTCTATCTGAATGAAATCCGGAATCTTCTTTAATTCTATCGCAAATTCTGGGTAGATTTTTTCAATCTCAGAAATATTGTGGTTAAACCATTCTTGCTTATATTCTTCTGGTTCTTGAAGGAAGTTTTTTTCTAGAGTATTTATATTCTTATCTTGAGTGCAGAGTTTGTTCTTTATCGCATAGTTGGCAAATTCTTTGTCAGTTAGCGAAGAAACAAATGAGAGATATTCTACAACATTGTCATCGATGCCTAGCTCTAGGAAATCTTTGAGGGTATCGTCTGAAACCGCTTTTAACGTTTTATAAACATCTAAAAATTCAGAAGGTTTTGACAATAGGTAGGTAATGTTATCCTTTTTAGCTGTATCACCTACATTCAATTGCGAGATTTCATAAGCAGTATCTATAGTAAGCTTTTCTTTTTCATCTTGCCTTCCATCTGCGTCCATTTGTTTTATCTTTTCAAGCTCAATGTAAGCAGGGAAAAGTCCTTTATCGATTGCATACTTGAGATTTAGGTCAGGTTTGTTTGGGTCTGTCCCCTGCTTCATTTCCTGCTCCCAAGTAAAACCATCCCCATCCTCATCTGAATCCAAAGCAGGGTAAACTATCATCCTACCTTCCACAGGCTTAGCTTCCTGACCTTTCGTATCCATAGCTTTGATGCTATACCAGTATTCCCCTTTACTAGGAAGCTTTAAACTAGCTTTATATTCACCATCAGCCTTTTCCATGGTTGTCTCTAGTTTTTCACTATTCCTAAAGACAACATAAACTCTTTCTATCCCATAATCATCTGTAGCTGTAGCAGTTCCCAGAAATTCCTGACCTGCGTTTACTTCTTGTGGCATGTCATAGCTTAGAATCTGCGGTGGATTGTCTACCGGAATTGGAACTGGTGATGGAGCTGGAGTTGGCGCAGGTGCTGTAATAGGTGGAGTTGGGGTTATTATAGGCGGTGGAACTGGCTCGTGTTTAGCACATGCTACACTTAATCCAACCGTTCCAGCCAAAGCTCCTGATATTAATGCTTTCTTCCAAGAAGTTGGAATGTAATCTCGCCAATACATACTAATAAGAGTTAACCGAGAAACATTTAAACCTATTTACGATAGACCATTTAGATGTCCATATTGCCCTTCTAGCAAATTCGGCAAACCATCCTCCTGTTAGCCTGATTATCTCATAAGCCAACTTACTTTAGAAATGTTTATGTTTCAAGACGTCGGACAAGAACCAGAACAAAAATCGATGTTACCCGAATTTTATGATGACATTGACCCGGAAATCAGGGAGATGTTTGAACTGGCTGAAAAAGAGGGTAGGCAGCCCAACTGTATTTACTGCGGCCAACCTCTTGAAATTGGTCAAAGCTTCTACACAGATGTCTGGTGGAAGTGGAATTCGGAAAAGAAATGCTACGAGAAGTTTCAGGAGAACAATTCAGATTGTGACAAGCCCTATTGCCTGAAGTGCGGTCGCCATGACTGGGATTTCACGAATAACCGGTGGGTTCAGTATTGAGCGTTGTTTTCATTCGCCTGCGTGCACATTCAGCAAGCTATCTGCTGATAAGCTATATGGCTTCTGCCCACAAGCTTAGTTAGGGTGGTGTGAGTGGGAATCGACATTGGTTTTACTGATGAGAGCTTGAAGAACTGCAAATACGCTCTATGTAGACCTTATAGGAAGAGAATCGTTGCCATTTATTCTGAGCCGCCGGTTCAAAACAATGACCCTTTGGTCAAATACAGGCAGGTAGACAGACTGGTAAACATGACTTTGCTGGAACAGGAAGAGCCAAGCCTTTATCGCGAACTAACCAAAGACGAGTTACCGTTCGCCAAGCAAGATACCTGGCACTGGAATAAAGCTTGGTTCAAGGACCATTACACCGACAAGACTAAGGCAAGAAGGATCAAGCCATATGTAGAGAACAGGCCGAGTTCAAGAGTACTGCTTAAAGGCATGCCGCAAGAGCTAGCCGAAGAATGGATAAATAAAGTCGGAGAGGAAAACCGGCAGTCAGCTTGGTATTCG
>VGKN01000322.1 GCA_016867055.1 Candidatus Omnitrophota bacterium | reverse complement strand
CCTTTTAGAGATACAGCGCCTCAAAAGGCAACAGAACTTCCTACAATGGCGATAAAGGGAGTTATACTAAGCGATATGCCGTCGGTGATAATAGATAACAAGGTGATAAAAAAGGGGGAGAGTGTATACGATGCTGTAGTTTCAGATATCTCCAAAGAAAAAATCGTATTTCAGTATAAGGGGAAAGAATTTGAAGTATCAACCCCTATTATGGAGACCACGGGTTTTACTACTATCCCGGAACTATCTGAACAGGAAATGTTGGCCTCAGAGGATACATTAAATGTTAATATCACTGGAAATGTTATATTTGAGGGATATAAAAAAGGACAGATAGTTGTAATAGCGCGCACATCATCCTTAAAGGATATAAAGGTTGAACTGCCTGCACCCGGACCTTTTAGGATAACCCTACCAAAGGATAGTGGAAATTTATATCTCAGTGCAATAAATATTCAGGAAAATAAATCTCTTGCCCAGTTACCATTTGGCGCTTATCCAAAAAATCCCATAACTGTGGGTAAGAATGACATAGATGCAATAGAGATAACCTTAAGAGAGAATAAAATTAACGGGAACAAGGATTGAGTTCTTAACTAACTCAATAACTCAAGTAACTTCCGCCATAAAATATGGCGGAGCTGCCAAGTATTTTGGCGGGCAACAGACTCAAAAGAGGGAGGTGTCTTATGCCTAAAAGAACCTCTATTGTTTTTAAATCAGTTTGTCTATCTCTGATTTTAAATCTTTGCCTTTACTATAGTGGATTTGCTCAGGAGGAACAAAAGCCCCAAGAACGTCAGGGGGTTAGTTCTATCTCTACCTTTATAAAGGGAAGATATGAGCCCAAGGAGAGTCCCTTTGCAAGACTCCACCAAAAGGTATATATGGATTTTCAGGATGTGGGACTTAACGAGGTGCTAAAGCTTTTTTCACAGCAATCAGGGCTTAATTTTATAGCCGCAGAAGAGGTGAAACAGAGGAATCTGACTCTGTATCTCTCGGGTGTGACAGTTGAGGAGGCATTGAACGCTATAATGAAAGCAAACAACCTTACATATGAAGCAATAGGCGATAAGGTATTTATTGTTAAGGAGTCTAAGAGACCCAAGATAGATACAGTGACAAGGGTGTTCAATATTGATTATGCCCAGCTTGTAAGTTACAAAGAAGGCGAAGAACAGGAACAGACAAGCGGCATTAAGGCGGTGATAGAAAAACTGCTTACCGAATACGGTAAGGTTATGATAGACTCAAGGACAAATAGCCTGATAGTAACTGAAATACCTGACCAGATGCCGCTGATAGAGGAAATGATATTGGCTTTAGATACAAAGACCCAGCAGGTCCTGATAGATGCTCAGATAATAGAAACCAACCCGAGCACAGCAAAAAGGCTTGGTTATGTATGGGGAGAGCAGATGTTTTCTTACGTGGGTCCCTCTACCAGCACAAAGGTTCCCTTTTTCAGGAATAGGTATCTTAGAGATAGTGGTTCAAAAACCGCCTCTTTCGGGACCCTGACTATGTCTCAATTTAGCATTGTCCAGCATATGATTGAGGATCTCCAGGACATAAAATACTTAGCAAGGCCTAAGGTTCTAACCGTTAACAATAAACAAGCGGAAATCACCATATCAGCGGATCAGGCAGTGGGTATTTCAAGTACCTCGGTTTCTTCAACCGGCCAGACAACCCAGGAGGCGGAACGTTTAGAGGTAGGCGTTAGCTTAAAGGTCACACCGCAGATTAACAAGGATAATTATATCACTATGATAATAGAGCCTACTGTAAGCCGTGCTGTTCAATCTCCTTTTTTCTCACAGTTTGTTGATAGGCACTCCCGCTCTACAAAGACAAACGTTATGATAAGGAATGGCGAGACTATTGTGATATCAGGTCTTATACAGGAGGATGACAGAAAAACAACCACCCGTATCCCATTTTTGGGAGCTATCCCTGTTCTCGGACATTTATTTAGATATGATAACAAAAGTAAGTCAAGGACTGAGTTGATTGTGTTTTTAACCCCTCATATATTGAAAACAGATGTGTTAACCGCTGAGAAAACAAGAGAACAGGAGGAATTGATAGAAGTTCCGCCTAAGGAAACCGAGGCTAAAAAGAAAGAAAGACTGCTACCGACAGAGGCTGACCTAAGGAAGGGTATAATATACCCTATGTTTCGTGAGCAGGAGGGATTTATATTCACAGGGGCTAAATAGTATAAAGGCATTAAGATAGGTTTAAGGGGAGGGATTATTTTTGTTAAAGTCCCGCGATAGGATTGGAGAGATACTCTTAAAAGAGAGTATCATTACTGACAAACAACTTGAAGAGGCTATAAAACTTCAGAAAGAAAGTCCTACCTATTCAGGTCTGGGAGAGACTCTGATAAGTCTCGGTTTTGTCAAGGAAAAGGATATAGCAATAGCCCTTTCAAAGCAGTTAAACATCCCGTTCTTCTCAATTGAGAATGGGCTTTTAAAGCCTCAAAAAGAGCATGGGCT
>VGKN01000321.1 GCA_016867055.1 Candidatus Omnitrophota bacterium | reverse complement strand
AGCGGGATTAGTTTCCTCTTAGTATTATGACGTTTTAAGTCGATATTTATTACACTAATATTTAAGAGCTAGTGTCAAGTTTTACAGCTTGATTTTTTTGTTCTTTTTTAATATAATATTATTAGCAACATTTAAATTTTAAGGAGGTTTAAAATGAGCGTTTGGAACATACAACTGAGAGAAAGAAGAGTAACGATCACGATTGCAAAAATTATTCAGAAATGGTCAGAAAATGCAGGTAAGTTTCCCAAGATGAAAATTCTCGACACAAAAGGAAGAGAACATATTGTTGATTGTTTTGATATCCCATGTAGCTTAAGCGCGTGGGATAAGATTAGCGAAGGCGATAAGATCGTGCTGTTCATAAGGGAAAAGTTAATTCACAAGGGGTTTGTTCTGCCAAAGCGCAGACTTTTGAAAATAAAACAGGCAGAAATCCCTGAGTCTCCTTACCATTTCAGGTGGACCTGTCCGCTTTGCGGAAAAACCGGCATTGTTTCATACTATAATGAATCAATACAAGACGTAGGAGATCGTATTGATAAAAAACATCTAAAAAAGCGTCCAAAGTGCGAATCAGAAACACTGCAAGTTATTAATCAGGACGGCAAAGACGTGACAGACGAGTATATGCAGATTCGAGGCAAGAGAGCAAAGATTCGTGATTAATTCCCAAAAGACCCCAAAGTCTTACAGACTGAGGGGTTTTATTTATTGTGCGACAACAATGGAGAATAAGGCCAAAATAGGGAAGAAGGTAGTTTTGTAGCGTTAAAGGCATAACAGGGCTGAAAAGCCCTGTTTTAGCCTAAAAATAAGGGAGAAATAAGGCTATTTTGTGAGATGGTTGAGGACAGCTTCAGCCACAGGAATCCACTTGGGAATCCTTCTTTTTTTACTTTTGTACTGTTGGGAATCTTTCTGGATACTTATTAGTTGCCGGAACAAGTCTTTCGGCCAGAGACTGAGAGATTTGCCTTTGTTCTGGTAAAGAATATCAATGGCCTTAGCCCAAAGCTCAAAATCTTTCTTCTTATTCCCGGAAAGAGAATGTTCGTTAAAGAAGGGAACGATTTTATCGTGAAGATCTTCAACCCTTTGCACGGAATACCTTATTTGGGTTCCGGTAATATAATGAAGCCTGCCGCAATCCAGTTTTTCCTGTATTTTTCTTAATAAATCTTCTTTATCTGTTGAGCCGGTAATGACAAACTGGGCTTTCCAGCAATAGTATGTGGGAGAATTGGTTCTTTTGTGTCTGATGTCCTTGCGGAACTGGAGGTCAAAACAGCCGGCTTCATTTGCGATTTTAGCGATATTCATGGTTATTCGTTTTTAATGCCATGGTATTTGCGGTGTATTTCTCTTAATTGAGGCCTTGTCACGTGTGTATAGATTTGGGTTGTGGCAATATTTCTGTGTCCTAAGAATTCTTGGACCACCCTGATATCAACTCCTTTATTCAAAAGGTCAGTGGCAAAACTATGGCGTAAAACATGAGGGGTGGTAGTAAGAGGACAGCCAGCCATTAAGGCATATTTTTTTACTGAAGTTTCAATCGCCCTGGCGGTCAATCTAGCGCCAGCTTGCTTTTTAGGACCTTTATAGTTTATAAACAGAGCTTTTTCTTTATCTTCTCTTTTTTCTAAATATTTTTTCAACCAGCTTAAAGCTCTTTCTGAAAGATAGATTGTACGAGGGTGGCTTCCTTTACCGATAATGCCTAATTCCAAATCTTTTTTATTTTCTATATTGGTGAACTGTTCTCGGTTTAAAGCAACTAATTCAGCTATTCTTAATCCAGCAGAAAAGAATGTTTCTAAAATAGCTCTGTCTCTAAGTCCAGTTATTGTTTTTATATTAGGAGTTAATAAAAGTTTTTTAATTTGGTCTAAATTAAGAAATTTTACAGATCTTTCTTTTTCTTTAATCAGCTTTATTTTTTCTGCTGACAAAGAAAGTATATCGCGGTCCGTAAAAAAGTTTAAAAGATTCCTCAGAGCGATCAGATAATAGTTCTGAGTAGACCTTTTTATAGGCTCTTTAGTGGCTCTACTGAATGACTGCGATAGGAAAATCCTATATTTTCTTACATGTTCTTCGGTAAGCTCATGGGGGAGTAATTTAGCTAAATTATTGTTTTCCATCCAACGAGAGAATTTAGCAATAAATTTGCCGTAAGTTTCCTGACTTTTATTACTTAATCCTTTTTCTATATCTAAATATTCCTGGAAATCATCAATATGGCTGATTAGAGGCTTATTGTTTCTTTTCATAAGGGTGTGTATATACTACGGTAAAGCTACATTATACGAAGTATACTATGTTTATAATATCAGCCCCAAAAGGCCTGTCAAGTGTTCCCCAGCATTTATCTCTGTATAAAAAAACGAAGGGACCCACATAGAGAACAAATTGTAGGTCCCATAACTCGCTAGAATTGAATATAGGAGTTTTAAGCCATCATAAATGGCAGTAATTGTAATATTGTAAGAAAGAGCATTAAGTTGGA
>VGKN01000320.1 GCA_016867055.1 Candidatus Omnitrophota bacterium | reverse complement strand
TTTCAGAAAGAGCGCAAAAGCGGTGGGTATGAGTTTGTTCTTGGGAGTGTTTTCCTTGCCGTTTCTTTCTGCGTAGGTCTTGAGGTCGTCAATGTAAAACTCGCTGGCAGCGTGATAGACGCTTGCCAGATTACGCACGATTTTGCCTTTCTGAACGTTGTTCTCCGTAATTTTGGGATAGACATATCCTCTGCCAATACAGAGACATCCCTTACGGTAAGAGCCATAGACCATTTCGTCAATCGTGCCCGAAAAGGTCCTGATACCATACTTGAATTTGACTTTCATGTTGTCCTCCTAACCTATACGGACGACGAAAATATTTTCTGATTTAATACCCTTGTTACTATGGATGTAACTGAAAAAAGAGTATTCCGCAAGTGAATATTTAACAATGAGATACAAAGCATATAATTCTTTTTAAAATACTTGACATAATTTCCCATTCTATTATTTTGGAGTCAGTTCTTTATAATTATATAGTGTGTCGGGGGTGAACAGAATATCTGTGACACCAGTGTATGTATGGAACGAGTAATTTCAACAGAGGAAAATTATGGTAAACATAATAATATCGCCCCGCGTGAGTGCTTTCCTGCAAGAGCATAAGAGTCGCTGGGGCACTAAGATAGTATTCGTCTTGCAGAGTCATACTGATGAACCGATTCATGTTCTGAATCTGACCCATATGATTGAGTCACCGGATTACTCAGGGTTTAGTTTTCGGCAGGTTCAGCAGTTGTTGTTAAACCAGAGCACGATACCACAAACGGATGTGGTTACTCTTAAACAGGTTGATAATGAATTAAACCGCCTGATTAAACTTAAGGCATGGCGGCAAAGCGTGGAGGCGGATTGTTCTGACATAGACAAGACAATTCAGCAGTTGGTCTCTTATCGTAAAGAGACCACCCGTCCCAATGGAACCATTAAGGGGTTTCGCTCTGCCGTTGAAAGAGAATATCAGCGGCATCAAAAGGCAATACAGCGTTTGTTGAAAAAAGCAAAAAAAGATTGTCCTGATGCGTATGCCTACATCAGAAACCACTTGAAATCAGGCATTTATTTTCAGTGGGTCACTGATGACATTGATAACAAAAAATTCGTTTTTCCAACTATTCAAAACAAGAAAAAGACAACAACTACTCACAGAAGATGCTGATTCCTACTCATAACATCAAATGATTACAGAACATTGATTACTGATTTTTACAGTTACAAACATAAAGTTGAAAATAAAGCGACATATAAGAAAAATAGATGTGAAGTTTGTACGATTAGATATCTAACGAATGAAAAATACTAATTCAAACCTGACCGGATATCACCCCCTCCGGTTATTTTTATAACGTAATGTTTTTGTGCTATTTTTGAAGAAAATAAATTACTTTCAACACCAAACCAAAGACGACTATTCCTATGTTAAAAAGTCCATCTCCCGCATTATTGTCAAAATCAGACAGCTTGACACAAAGCAAGCGGATATTACTGATAGGCATCTGAAAACAGGGCTGAAGTTTTAGTGGACTTAGTAAATACATTAGTGTCTAAATTGTCAGAATTCGACTTATTTTCATAATAGTGGTTTTGCTACTAATTGTCAATAAACAAACCTAATAATGGTCAGAGAAACTGTTATATCTATTGACAATAAATCAATTACCGGAAGTTAGTAAATCATTGTTTAATTGATGGAGTGTCTATGCTAGTAAAAGAATATATAGATTCCAAAATAGAGAATCGCTCAACAATTATTGAAATAAGTCATGAACGTATTTGTAAATGTCCGCCTACTCATTTGAATTGTATGGATCCTAAGGAATGGTTAAAATCACAGTTAGGTGTGTGGCAGTTTACTTATGAAAAACGAGACATAAGAGATAAATCTCTACATCCTGCTACTTTTCCATTAAACTTATCAAAAAAGATAATTAGCCTCTTTACTCATGAGGGTGAATTAGTAATTGATCCGTTCGTTGGGAGCGGAACAACTTTATTATCATGCAAGGAACTAAATCGCAATTGTATCGGTTTTGACTTAAACCCATCTTACATAGAATTATGTAATTCAAGAACATCACAAGAACTCACTTTTAACACAACCAAACAAATGGCAGTTCTTGCCGATGCTCGCGAAATCAATAATTATATTGAAGAAAATTCTGTTAGTTTAGTATGGACGTCACCTCCGTATGCAAATCTGTTGAACCGAAAAAGGAAAAACAAGTCTAGGAGAGAAAGGCTAAATGATCAGTTCGACAAGATAGAGCAATATTCACAAGATGATAGAGACTTAGGAACATATTCAATAGAAAAATGGACTAACGAAATTGGTAACATATACTCAGACTTGCTCCCTTTAATGAGAACTAAAGCACATTGTGTTATCAATGTTCCTGATTTTTGGTGGGAAAATAGAAGGATATTGTTGCATGTATATCTCATACAGGAACTACAACAAAGGGGATTTGAACTACGAAATACAATCATCTGGGATAGAACTAACATTGTGAACAA
>VGKN01000319.1 GCA_016867055.1 Candidatus Omnitrophota bacterium | reverse complement strand
TCATGCAGTGCAAACCTTAAGCAGATTAAATAGGACAATGGAAGCAAAAACCGATACATTAATTATTGATTTTGTAAATGAGGCAGAAGATATAAAGAAAGCATTCCAGCCATATTACCAGACAATACTTCTATCTGAGGAAACTGATCCAAATGAGCTCTACAATCTTGTATACAAACTGGAAAAATTTGATATATATACAGTTGAGGATGTTGAGAAGTTTTGCAAAATATTTTTTAACCCTGCAGAACCATTAGAAAAACTACAGCCCACTCTTGACAGTATTGTTGAAAAATTCAGCTTCAAACATGAAGAAGAGCAGGAAGATTTCAGAGTTACCCTTCAGAAATTTGTAAGGCTTTATGGATTTATTTCTCAGATTGTAACCTTTAAAGATGTTGACCTTGAAAAACTGTATAACTTTGGCAAAAATCTATTAAACAAATTACCAAAAGCAATAAAGCACCTTCCTTATGAATTAAAGGAAGCAGTAGATCTTGAATCATTTAGAATCCAGCAAACCTTTAAAGGAAGCCTGACACTTGAACCAATAGATGGTACAGTTGAACCAGTCTCAACAGATACTGTTGTTCCACCGCCAGATGAAGAAGAATTCTTAACAAAGATAATACAGTCATTAAATGAAACATATGGAGCAAATCTAACTGAGGAAGACCGAATTGATATCGACATAATAAAAAACAAGCTTGAAAAAAATGAGGAATTAAAAGCTGTGCTCAATCCAAGAAATACAAGAGAAAATATAAAGAAAAAATTTGAGGATATATTCGACAATGTAATTCTTGAATTTGTTAATAATAAATTTGAACTTTATAAAAAACTATCCAATCCGCAAATCAATGCACTGTTTAAAAAGAAATGGTTTGACAGACTAATTGAGCAGTATGGACTGTAAAAGATGAAAAGAATAATTTTAATTTCATGTGTTAAGGAAAAGCTCAAAAAACCAGTCAAAGCAAAAGACTTATACATAAGTGATCTTTTTAAAAAAAGCTACATATATGCCCAATTATCAAAGCCAGACAATATATTTATACTTTTTGCTTCTTTTTCAGTTTTTCCCTGGCTTACACAACCAGGAATTAATATTATATGATTTTTATATTATTTATCCATAGCAGACAACATAAACCATATTCCTATTACTAATAGGTCTAGTCATCTAATAAGTTATTTAATCACTATTAAAATTTATCTATGAAACTTTAGATATTACTCTATTCCAACTTTTGCCTTATTTTCATAGCAACCACAGATAAGATAAGACTGGCAATACCCAATCCTGTAGCAAAATATGCTTCTGTCATTGTGATTTTACCAACAAGTGGAAGCACAATACCATCAAGCACCACTAAGATCAAGCCTAAAATAAATAGAAACCAAACAGTTATTGTTGTAACACCTTTGAAAATGCGATTCATTTCTCCCCCCTTCTTTTTTATTATTATATCATTGCTTTCTACAATCGATAAAACTTTTTTATTATCTTTTTTTCATTAAAATTCTTACCAACTTCAACTATAGGAATTTATCTATCCTAGCTGCCCCAAGTTACGAAATTTCGAACCAATTTTTGAATGAATTACTTAATTTAAAATATCTATTTGGAAATTAATAGTACATTTGCCATTAACCAGATATTTCTTCTCTGAAACGATATAATATAGTTAGCCAAAATTAATTATAAGAAAGGAAGCCTATTTGATTGTTAAGATAATATTTATTGTAATTGGAACTATAATTTTTTATCTAGTCATAATTAGAATAGGAAGAAAGTTTATCCATTTTCCAGCTCCATCTTTTACAGGTCGGTTCTTAGACAGCAATTATAGAAGACTACTTCAACCACCTTATAAAATAATTCAGGCAAGTAATATAAAAAATGGAATAAAAGCATTAGAAATTGGCTGTGGCAGCGGAGCTTTTACCACTTTTATTGCAAGAGCTGTTGGAAGTAATGGTATAGTATATGCACTGGATATACAACCTAAAATGCTTAAACAGCTTAAAAATAAACTTAAAAGAGATGAAAACAAAGACATTAAGAATATTATACCAGTTCTTGCAAGTGCTTATGATTTACCATTTCCTGATAATTCTATAGATTTGGCTTATGCCATCTCAGTATTTCAGGAAATTCCTGATAAAAATAAAACTTTAAAAGAAATAAAAAGAGTATTAAAGCCTGGTGGTATACTATCTGTATCAGAGTTCTTTATTGACCCGGATTACCCATTTAGATCAACTACTATAAAACAAGGTACTCAGGGTGGATTTGAATTTGATGGTGTTTTTGGAAATTTCTGGAATTACACAGTAAGATTTATCAAACCAGAAAAAGTTGGGAATTAAATATTGGTCCATTTTTTTGGCTGCCCCGAGTTACGAAATTTCGAACCGTTTTTTAGTGGAATTGATTGATTTAAAAGACCTATTTAGTAATTAAAATAATATTTTGCTTTACCCAGCTTAGATTAGTAGAAAATTTAAAAGCTAA
>VGKN01000318.1 GCA_016867055.1 Candidatus Omnitrophota bacterium | reverse complement strand
CCATCTTCATTGCCATTATCGGGGTAACTAATACAATCCTTATGTCAGTATTTGAGCGCACCCGTGAAATTGGAGTGATGAAGGCGCTCGGCGCTTCTAACTTAGATGTTTTTAAGATTATATGGATTGAGACAATACTCCTGTGTGCCTTAGGAGGCATTTTTGGAATTGGGCTGGCAGTTTTAGGCAGCGGTGCAGTTGAACATATAATTAGGCAGACCCTACCATATGCTCCAGCAGGTAGGCTAGTAATTATTAAGTCATCATTTCTGATGGTAGCCTTATGTTCAACCGTTATCTTGGGGTTGGTTGCAGGAACTTATCCCGCGCTGAGAGCTTCTTTAATGAAGCCTGTTGAAGCAATCAGAGCAGGAGAGTGAACATGAAAGAGTGCATTATAAAAGCAGAAAAATTAACCAAGGTCTATAAACTCCCCGGAGAACAAATAAGCGCCGTTCGGGAAGTTGACCTTGAGATTTTTGCCGGAGATTTTATTTCAGTGATGGGGCCATCCGGTTCTGGTAAAACAACGCTACTAGACAGCATCGGATGTCTCACAACAATTTCTGCAGGCAAACTCACAGTATTGGGCAATGATGTTTCGCACGCCACGGAAAGCAAGCTTGTGTCAATACGTCGCAAATTTATCAGTTTTGTATTCCAAGATTTTCTTTTAATTCCGAGCCTTACAACTGTAGAAAACGTGTTGTTGCCTTTATATTTTGCCAGGCTGTCGCAAGATAACCAGAAGGCAATCGCGATTCTTAAGAAGGTAGGATTAGGGCACCGCCTCAATCATATACCAGCCCAGCTATCTGGTGGCGAGAAACAAAGAGTTGCCATTGCCAGAGCTTTGATTATTTCGCCGAAACTGCTTCTCGCAGATGAGCCGACAGGAAATTTAGATACCAAGAGCTCGCAAGAAATAATAGATATTTTTAAACAACTCAATAAAGAACAGGACTTGACGATTTTTGTTGTTACCCATAATTCAAAACTTGGCTCCCAAGCTTCAAAAATAATTTATCTGCAGGACGGACGAATAGTACAAAAGTTATAACTTATTTAGAGGATAGAGAAGGCGTTGGCGAGATTGGATTAATAGTGCATAACGACTTACAGAATAGGAAGCAGAATGAGAATATTACTTATTTCTTCTAGTCCACGTAAAGAAAAAAGTCAAACATTTCTTTTGGCTAATCAAGTTATAAAGGCATGTAATGGTTTGGTGGATTTTGAAGTTATACATTTAGCCGATTTCAATATTGAATTTTGCCGCCATTGCGAAAAATGCCACAGGAATATTTTACTCTGTCCGATTAAGGATGATGTTAATGACATTTTAAGAAATATGCTGGAAGCTGATGGCATAATTTTAGCCTCACCAAATTATATCAATCAAGTTACCGGTTCAATGAAAACGCTCTTTGATAGGTCAACTCATTTTATCCATTGTAAGCGACTTTTAGGTAAATATATTGCGGGTGTAGTCTCTTCAGGTAGCGGAAATGATAAGGATGTTTTAGATTACATTAAATACTATGGCAATACTTGCGGCGCGCAATACTCGGGTGGTGTATCTACCCGCGCACCGATTAATGAAGAAAAAAAGAAGAGGCGCATAAATTAGGCAATAAAATGGTTATAGATATTCGCGAAAAAAGAATATTTCCCGACCAGACAAATATCATAGAAAACGGCAAACAGCACTTCAGAAAAATAATGGAGATGCGAAAGAAAGATTGGCTAGAAGAGTATCAATATTGGAAGGATAGAGTCTGGTTGTAATTTCTAGACCACAAAAGACCAAAATGCGTTACTATTATGAGTAAAAAAGTATACCTGAAAAGTTAGGGTTGGCCTTGGACACCTTAAAAGATGGACTATGGAGAGGATAGCCAAAGCTTTCTTAACACCTGAGTAGTCAACAGACTTATAATTCCTACCCGCATTTTTTCTTTAGGTTTGTATATTTTCTTGACTCCTGATAGGGTTGTGATAAAATGTCCATTGTATACAAATGTCTATAAAATAGTGGACATTTTTAAAAATAGGATAATTTTAAAAAAAGAGGAAGGCAATGAGAACAGTGTTTAGTGATAAAGCGACTATCGTTATTCGGGCCATGCTATCCCGACCTGAGAAAAAATGGGTCGCTAGGGATTTTGAAAAAGGATTTGGTGTAGGTAGGGCGAGAGCAGCTGCTGTACTATCCATCTTGCGTAAAAAGGGCTTTGTAGGTGGGATTCGTTCCGGCAGATTGGCGCACAGCGTATTGCTTAATAAAAAGACCTTATTAGATGAGTGGCTTAAGTTTTACAGCTTTGAGCTTAATAAGACATATCTTTACTATGCGGCTTCCGAAGGGGTACTTACACATTTAAAAGATTATTTTGATAAAAAAAACATATCCCACGAGTACGCCTTAACTCTTCATACAGGTGCCAATTTGCTGACAAATTATGTGAACACTCAGACAGTATATTGCTACTTAAGAAGCGAGAATTTTAATGAGATAT
>VGKN01000317.1 GCA_016867055.1 Candidatus Omnitrophota bacterium | reverse complement strand
AGCCAGTTAGTGGCGATGGGGTGCTTGCTATAAAGACACTTATCATCTCCCTGCCACTTTTTCTGTTCGTCTCCTCCATCCCTTCGTTGGTAATAAAGCCGATAGAATATATACCCTTCCTTGGATACTCTATTATAACTACTCTTTTAAAGGCTATCTTCTCTTTTGAGAAAAGGAAATTTACCATCTGTTTTGCAGAAGGATATATGATATTTACAAGGGGGAGTCTTAAAAACCCCCTTTCAATTAAGGGAAAAAGCTTTTTACCTAAAAAGTTTCTTGTAATAATTCCTACGATGAGAACAAATATTAAAGATAAAATAAGACCTAAGCCTGGTATAGAATATCCGATAGTATCTTTTAAATATTTATTTAGAAACTTTCCCAAAAACCCATCGGCAAATTTAAAAAACACAAATAGAATGTAGCAGGTAATTGCTACCGGTAAAGTAACAACAAGCCCTGATATGAAATATCTGTAAAGTTTTGACCTAAGCCTTTTCATTTTTTAATTATCATCACAACGATCAAGGTAAATAAAACCGCTGTTAACCACAAAACAATCCTAAATTTCCCCTTGGAGGGTTTATGGATGGTCCTATAGCCCTCCTTAAGTTTTCTTATGCTATTAGCGTGAATATCCAAATCACCCCCATGCTTAAGACAAGCCTTATGAAATATTCCCTTAATTTCAACTATATCACCTATATGCTCATAATCACCTGTGAATGTAATATTGCATAAGGCTGAATTTTCTAAAAACACTCCCAAGGCATTTTTGCCATCAAATACATTTATCCATATGTAATTACCACGCTTCATCTTATCCCCAATTACCTCGCCCTGAAATACAACCTCTTTCCCGTCATATTCTTTGGCATTTTCAATCAGTTCTGTGCTGGATATGGACTCTGCATAACAAATAGTCCCCAGAAAACAGAAAACAGAAAACAGAAAAATCATTTTACTGTGAACTGTGAACTGTGAACTGTGAACTTCTTTAATCATCTTCCCTTAAACATTGCCACTAGAAAACCTATGAGCACAAATACAGACATAAACTCAAGTCTACCTGCCCACATCTGTATTATATAAGTTATTTTCAAAACTGCCGACATAGATGGAAGGGTTATACCGCAAGATAGGCCTACATTAGCACTAGCAGAGGTGGATTCAAAAAGCGAATCAAGCAGAGGATATCCACAAAACATACCCACAAGTGTCCCAAAACCATACAATAAAAGATAGCTAAGGGTGATTAAAAAAACAGACCTCACCTGTTTATCGTTCAATACAATATCCCTGATATGATGAAATTTTTCCACAATAACAGTTGACTCAGGAACCAAAAGTTGTTTTATGTCCTGCCTTAAGGCCTTATACAAAAGGCCTATCCTCAATGCCTTTATACCGCCTGTGGTTGAGCAGGCACCTCCACCAAATGCCATTGCTATGGTTATTCCCACCATAGCAAGACCACCCCACTCATATATAAACTGCTTTGCATATATAGTTGCATATCCTGTGCCGGTGTGTCCTGATATCAACTGATAAAAACCCTTCCTAAACATACAGAGGGCATCTGGATAGATATTGGCTCTTGATAAACCAAAACAGGTAATCAAGAAAGTAACCGCTATTGTTATAAAAAGGGTTATGGTCTCTATATTCTTAAAAATCTCCTTTTTGTTCCCTGTCCATAGGGCATGATGCAATTTAAAATTTATAGCACCCAATAGCATAATAAATATAGTCACAATTTCAAAAGGCAAACTATGGTAGTATAAGATATTTTGCGACTGAGGTGCAAAACCACCCGTATTAAAGGCCGCCATAAAAATCCACATCCCATGAAAAAAGGCCTTTAGAGGCGGCATTCCTTCAAAAACTGCTACAGATGCTAATGCTATTGTCCCCAATATCAGATATACTATGCTTACAAACCAGATAAACCTGGCGGTTTGAATCACATTTGGTAATATCCTTTCATCGCGTGCCTCACCCACATACATCCTAAATGCCCCACCTGCTCCACTCATAAGAAAGGCAAGCGCTATAACGACGATACCCTGGCCACCTATAAACATAATCAGGTGTCTCCACATATTATGGGAATAAGAAAGATGGTCAATATCATTTATAAGAACAAGCCCTGTGGTGGCAAAACCGCTCATCGCATCAAAGCAGGCATCAAGAAAGGAATTAAAATGACCTGATAGATATAATGGTATTGCACCCAATAACATAGCCACAAGCCAGGACACAGATGCAACTACCATGCCATGTATCCACCTTAGATCCTCTTTAGTATGAAATAACCAAATCAAGAGAATGCTAACGATGAGGGAAACGAAAATTCCGATTAAGAAATCATATGAGGGTTCCCATTCTCTGAAGAGAATAGCCGTTATAAGAGGTATGAACATAAGAATGCCTAAGGCAAATATTATTTTACCTAAATTAAAAAAAATAATATTTATATCCTTCAGGCCAGGCCTACCTATCATCTGATGAAACGTATAA
>VGKN01000316.1 GCA_016867055.1 Candidatus Omnitrophota bacterium | reverse complement strand
AATCCCATAATTTTTCTATGATTCCATCCATACTTATTGGGTTATCAGGACAACCATATGCATTATCCACGTACTCGGAATAAATTCTGCCGTCTTTGCCATGTAATTCAATTAGACAAGGCTCAATTGTTGTTCGACTCAATGTGTCATCCAATTCTGGTACTACCTTATTGGATAAGTTAAGTATAGCTTTATTCTTAGTAGCCTCTTGAGTAATATCAGCTAAGGTTACTTTGCCGTGGTCAATTGTACAAGCTACTGCCCATGGTATACTAAATTGAGTATCAACCAGATTTCTAGGGTTTTGTTTAGCATCCAATGGCTGACAAACTAGACCATAGGCACTTTTCCCAACATGGACTATAACTTTATCTATATCATCAGCCTTAATATTATGCTTATTTAATAGTGCTGAGGTAGCATCGATAGCAACATGAGTATATCTACAACAAGGATACGGTTTAAAACTAACATTTATACCTTCGAATTTCTTCCCAAGGTCTTTAGTTAGTATTTCAGGTTTGTAGTTACCCTTATGGTATTGATTATATAATCCATGAGGTCCTTGAAGAACATTTCTAGCTCCAGTGATACCTTTTTTAGCCATTACCACTGCCATAATGCCATTCCTAGCAGCGAAGCCCGGACCACAGCGCTTGGTCAAAGCACCATCCTCAAAACACTGTATATTACCCCCTGTTTGATGATAGGCAATACCAAATGCATTAACCAACGATTCTTCATCGAGTTCTAAAAGTTTTCCGGCTACGGCAGTAGCACCTAAGCTTCCATGTGAAGTAGTGTAGTGCCAGCCAAGTTCAAACATTGGTATAGTACTGGCTAAACATAACCTAGCGGCCATATCTACAGCTAATGCCACTGCGGTGATTAGCTTTTTACCATCAACATTGCCTAGCCTTTCAGAAATTGCGAATGCTGTAGATATGACTGGTGATGAAGGATGTAGAACAGCGGCATCATGCGTATCGTCAAAGTCTCTTGCATGGATCATGGTGGAATTGACTTGAGCTGCAAAGATGCAAGGAAGTTGACCTCCATAAACCCAAATACTGCTCTCTTTTTTCCCTCCCCATTCCTTAAGGATTTCCACTAGCTCCGCTACAGACGGCGCTGAGCTCCCCGCTATCGCCACCGCAAAACTATCCATAATTTCCTTCTTGGTCACCTCCACCACATCCGATGGAAGATCTTCGTAATTGGTGCCAACAATATTTTTTGCTAGAGCATAGATTGCATCTGAAGTCATCTGAAACTCCTTAGTAATAGTTTAGTTTTCCTTAAAAGAATTTATCACACCTCCGAGATTTTATCGGTTGATAGGAACTATCCCCAGCGGGACTGACATGTGACAGGAGAAATATGATGCTCACACCGCTGTGGGAGAGCCTACTCTGAGAAGAAAAGCGCCACAACCTGGCAAAGCCCTGGGCGACTAAATATAGTGATGAAGACATATGTCTATCGGGCTCTATGTGCTCCAGTGGTGAAGAGAACAAGTCTCCTTTTTCTGCTACTTTTCCATTTCCTTTAGCACCTTTTCAGCGACACTTAATATGTAATCTATATCCTCTTCTTTATGTGCAAAGCATATAGCTGCTGGGTGCATAGGGGGTAAGTAGACACCATTTACAATAAGACCCAAACTGAATTCACGATTCTTAGCCATATCATCCTTTATTTTGTCTCGATTGTTTCGAACTGGCTTATTGTTAAAATGCAGGTAAAACATCGAACCCATCCCAGTTATCTGCACCTCGACACCTTGCTCAGCGGCAATCTTGCGTAATCCAACCCGCACTTTTTCAGCAAGATTATCTATGTAGGAATAGTCTTTAGTCTCCAACTCTGTTAAGCAAGCCAAGCCTGCAGTCATCGTTACTGGATTACCACTAAAGGTTCCTGATTGGAATATTTTATACTCTGGATTCGCCTGAGGATCTAACGTCTGTTGCATGATATCTCTACGACCACCAAAAGCACCTATGGGAAAACCACCTCCTATAGGTTTGCCAATGCAATCAAGATCCGGAGCGATACCATAGTATTTAACCGCTCCTCCCATGCCACCTATGCGGAAAGCTGTCACCACCTCATCGTAGATCAATACTATATTATTCTCCTTGGTTACTTTTCGGAGAGCTTCTAAGTACTCTTTGTCGGCTGGAATATCTCCCATTCCAAAGCCTGTCAGTGGCTCAATCATTACTGCCGCCAGTTCATGAGCATGCTCTTTGATTATAGACACTGTAGCATTGATATCATTGAAAGGCAGTACAATTGTATTATCTAATACGAATTTAGGTATGCCGGCACTATCAGCCACAGGAATGGGCTTATCAGATGGCCCGGCAACACGCCCACTCATAATAGAACTCATTAAGACATAGTCATGCTGCCCATTATAACCGCCTTCTATCTTTGCGAACTTATCCTTCCTTGTCCAGGAGCGAGCTGCCCTGATAGCAAGCATTGTAGCTTCTGAACCTGTGTTGCAGAATCTTATCATC
>VGKN01000315.1 GCA_016867055.1 Candidatus Omnitrophota bacterium | reverse complement strand
CCTTAATAAAATACCTGTTATCCGACAATAGACATTTTAGGACATTTTTCTTATAATGCGGCTATATGGCGCTTGCTTAATTTGAACTCCTTGGCAATTTGCTTTAATGGTGTACTTTTTTTACGCAATGCCGGTATTCTACGATTACGTTCATTCAAAAAATCAGAGAATATTGAGGCAAACCCCACACTTAATCCTAAAGGACGAACTACACCCTTTTATCCAACCAGCTTTCTTGCGAAAGTCTCCGAAGGGGACGAAAGCAAGAAGGGGGGTTTACGAGATATGGGGTAAACCTTTCTGTCTTCAAAATTCAATTCCCCTTCTTCCCTTAAGACCCCTATCAAATGGATGCTTAATTTTTTTTATTTCACTAACCAAATCTGCCTTTTCAATTATTTTATCTATCATCCCTCTACCTGTTAAAATTAAACTTAGAGATTTTGGCTTAGAGTTTAATAGATCTAAAAGTTTGTTCTCTTTAATATATCCATCTCTTAAGGCAATGTTAATTTCATCTAAAACTAATAAGTCATAATCTTTTTTAAATATCTCTTTTTCTATAAAGTCCAAAGCTTTTTTACACTCATTTCTTAATCCCTTAAATGATATCCCCTTGCAAAAATGTGGGTGTTCTTTTGCAAAACAAAATATATCTACTCCAAGCTTCCTTAAAATATCCAATTCACCGTAACCCCATTTCTTTGGGTCCTTATGAAAAGAAATGTAGCAAATTTTTAAATTATGTCCGAGTGCCCTTATAATCTGACCAACCGCTGCAGTGGTTTTTCCTTTTCCATCTCCAGTATAAATATAGACAAGCCCTTTTTTTATCATCTTCTTATACCCCTTTTTTAGCAGATTTAGAAACTAACAATATATATGGCTTATTTGAAAGCGGATTCTCTCTTACCACGACAAAGGTCTTATATACCTCCTCAATAATTCTGTAATTAAGAACCTCTTCAGGTTTTCCCTGCCTTTTAATTTCTCCCTTATCTAAAAGTAATAAGTCTGTGCAGTATTCGCTGGCCAGATTTAAATCATGCAGGATAACAACTACGGTCAAACCATTTTTATTCAGACTGCTTAATAACTCCATAAATTCAACTTGGTATCTTATATCCAGATGACTTACAGGCTCATCCAGAAGAATCAATTTTGGTTCCTGGGCGAGTGCCTGGGCAAAAAGAACCCGCTGTCTTTCTCCCATGGAAAGCTGTTTAATCTTTCTGTATCGTATATCCCTTATACCTGTTTCATCCATTGCCCCATATATAACTTCTCTGTCTGACTTGTCAAGCGTCATAAATCTGTCAAGGTGAGGATATCTGCCCAGAGAAACAAACTCCTCAACCGTAAATGAAAACGGTATATCCAAAATCTGGGGCATCACGGCAATCTCCCTTGCCATCTCCCTTACTGATAAACCCAAGATATTCTTCCTCCTGTAAGATATGGTTCCCCTTACCGGTCTAATAATCTTGGTGAGTGCCCTGAAAAGGGTCGTCTTGCCTGCTCCATTCGGACCTATTATCCCTAAAAAAGCTCCTTCCTCTATAATAAAAGAAATTTCTCTTATTATCTCCCTATCCTCATAACCGCAGACAAGGTTATTTACTTCCAGCAATCCTTCCATGTTCGTAATTCATTTAAGCCTTAAAACACTATCCACTCTTTGCTCTTTAATATAAAGAAAAACAAGATAATACCTCCCAGTATCCCTGTAATCACTCCTACAGGCAATTCAAGAGGATATATAATCCTTCTTGAAACTGTGTCGGCAAGGCAAAGGAATATAGAACCAGAAATAGCAGAAGCGGGTATAAGCACAAAATGCCTTGGGCCTGTAAAATTACGCACAAAGTGTGGGATGATAAGACCTACAAAACCTATTATACCGCCGGATGCCACACACGCCCCCGCTATTAGTGAACTGATTACAAAAAGCAATTTTACCATTCTTGCTGAATTTATGCCTAAATGCACTGCCTTCTCTTCTCCCAGTAAGAGTATATCTATTTCCCTCGCAAACAACATAAGAATCGCGATCCCCAGACCTATAAAAATACCGACAATCCTTATAATTTTAAAATCCGCAAATGATAAATCTCCCATCAACCAGAGAAGTGTAGTATGTATCTTCTCTGTCTTACAAACAGCAAAGACAAGCATAACAAGCGCAGAGAACACAAAACTCAATATCACCCCGGTAAGTATTAGAGTATTTACTGAAAATAATTTTTTTGTTGCAATGAAATAAATCAGAGATACGGATATAAGGGCGCCTAAAAATGCAACCATAGATAGACCTAAAGCGCCTAACCCTAAAATTGAACCGATGCTCACACCTAAGGCAGCACCGCCTGAGACACCAAGGGTATACGGCTCTGCCAAGGGGTTGCGTAGTATCGCCTGAAAAACACATCCGCTTGTAGCAAGGCCTGCCCCCACTAAGATACTCAGCAGTGTCCTAGGTATCCTTATCCTCCAGAAGATAATCTCCAGTACCTTTGATTTCGAGGATATTCCGGATATCA
>VGKN01000314.1 GCA_016867055.1 Candidatus Omnitrophota bacterium | reverse complement strand
AAGGGAGTAGATTAGCACGGTTGCAGAGAAAAAAGCCAGCCTCAAATATTTGGCATTGAAATTCTTCAATAAATAAATAGTATGGTCCCTGAAGGCACCATATAGCCTCTCTGTTCCTCGTCCCGGGTATCCTGAGCCACCAGACAAAAAACTATGATAAACTATAGCCTTCGAGTTGTAAATTAGCTTCTTCTTTCCTCTCTTAGTGAGTCGAATGCCAAGGTCAAGTTCATTGTTAACTTCTAACGAGGTATCAAACTTATATGAATGGAAGACGTCCCGACGCAGCGCCATATTACCCGCAGCCAAATAATCTACTGACAACAATCTCTCAGAGGCTTCAACAATGGGAATGTATGGCAAACCGATAAAGCTTATCTTCCCCAGCTTGTTACTAAACAAGAAGCGCCTTACTCTATAATAGAGCCGGTAAAATGTGCTATCCATAAAAGGGGTTAGCTGGATTACCCGCCCCCCCACGCCAGCAGCATCCTTGTTTTCCCAGTAGCCCCTGAGGATTTCAGCAAGCCACTCCGGTACCAGAGTAATATCATCACAAAGAAATGCAATGATATCTCCGCTGGCAGCCTCAGCGCCGATATTCCTTGATACTTGCATCCCCCTTCTCTCACGATTATTAATCTGGACTATGTTTAATTCATTTTTACTCTTAAAAATATCTATTACCCTTTGAACTTCCTTGGTTATACCACCATCAACAACGATTATTACCTCGTGGGGAGCAACTGTTTGCTTCTCCAAAGAGTCCAGGCATGCAGCGAGAGCACCTGGTCGGTTGTAGGTAGGAATAACAATTGAAACCCTAAGCTCATTACCTATCATTTATATGTTTGCTCCCTAGCATTTGCTTTACTAGCTCAGTTACACGCTTGGTTGCATGCCCATCCTGGATATAGGCATGCTCATAAACAAACTCTTTCCTAGCTTGGGCAAGCTTTTGACCAACATCCTTATTATACAGGATGTCTTTGATGGCAGAGGCAATGTCTTCCTGCTTATAGGCGCCTACAGCTACACCACTCTCTACGTAAGGCATAGGGTCTGGTCTACCGGTTAAATTAACTACGACCACCGGCTTGTTCAAAATGAGAGCCTCGGTTATGGTAGTAGAGAAGAAAGCCAGCATTACATTACAGGCATACATCGACAGGTAGGTATTGAACTTCTTAGGAAGTATCAAAGCAGAGGCTTTCTCTTCCTTGGCTATTCTTTCATACCACTTCCCCTTCTCAAACTGGTGCGGTTTGATTACCACCTGCACCTCGGGGAGTTCTTTAAATACCTTCAAGATAGCTCTGAGGAAAAAAGTGTTTTCCTCAAATATTGGAAGGTTTTCAGTGCATATAAGAGCTATTTTATTATTGGGGTTCAAGCCATACCGCAGACAAAATTCATCCTTGCTGAAAATTTTGTCTGCCTTTGCTAAAATATCATATCTTGGCTGGCCAGTGACAACAACCGTGCCTTCAGGATAGTTACAATCTTGTATAAGCACTTTCTTAGTCCAAGGACCGTAAACTGCGGTTTTATCTGGCAAAGGACAATATTCTGGGGCAATTCTAGCTGAAATCTCATCTTTGATGTGAAGAGGTTCAGGATAATTCGGGTTTAAATTACCATGCTGCACTGCCAGGGTAGGAATTCTCTTCAGTTTGCCGACAATGACAGCTGCCTTTCCCAGTGACAAACCCTCACCAGCTACTAAAATTAGTACTGGTTTTTCCACTTCAATAGCCCGTTCCATTAGCTCGATCAAAAGGACTCGCTCAAAAGTATTCTGCTCAAAAATGGTTCTAAGATAGTCCTTCAGTGAATCAAAAAGGGGTATCCCTTTATAATTCAGTGAACTGATAAACTCTTGACTATTCTGTAATTTATTCCATTCCTTCTTATATCTTCGGCTAGCGCTAAACGCCGTCTTGATAATACCAAAAGTCAAATAAGTCTCTATTGGTTTCCATAATCCTCGCTCGGCGCTATTTTTCTCCACTATAGTCTTTAAATCAATAAAAAGGCTTGAATCAGTATATAGAGCTACTAAATCAAAATGGATATTCCTCAGACTAGTTAAGATGTCACCAAGGATTACATCTTGGGTTCTAATTCTCTCTCTACCTTCTAACTGGGGGTGAGGTCTCCATAAACCAGTGTAACTTACTGCCATAATCTTGGGTAGACCATTACTTTTTATAGTGTGGCTCCCGGTTAGTAGTTTGCCCAGAATAAATATTGCAACTGCCTTAACTAAAAAGTAGAGGGTAACTAAAAGAGGGAGCTTGTAAACATATTTCTTAGCGATATCGTAAGCGCTTTCGCCTCTTTTGTTCCTGAGGATATCAGTAATAAAAACTGACAAGGGAAATTCATCGAACCACCACAGAGAAACATTCTTGTAGCTAAGCCTTTGCGGTAAACCATTTTTTCTGCTGACAGATTTAAGCCATAGTAATATATCTTTGTGGGTTTCCATTCTAAGAAAACACTCGAATTTTTGCGTCCTGAACTAGCATTTTCTGACTTTCATTTCTTTTCT
>VGKN01000313.1 GCA_016867055.1 Candidatus Omnitrophota bacterium | reverse complement strand
ATTTTAATCACACAGGCGCCTCTGGAACAGTTGATTCTAAGCTCACAAAGGTCATCGGCGGAAATTTTGTTAAGGTTATTTCCTGGTATGATAACGAATGGGGATATTCCTGTAGGGTTGTGGATTTAATTGATTATATTTATAAAAAGGGTATATAATAAAATTTTGCAAAGCTTGCTCTTTGAAATTCCAAATTACAAGCACCAAATCACAAACAATATCTAATTACTCAAATTCCAATTACCAAATAACTAAAAATTACTATTTTTAGGCTAATATTTGGCGTTTCGGTTATTGGAATTCAACATAAGTAAAAAAAGGGGAGATGGAGACTTAGAATTCTCCTAGCCGAAAATAATTATATTAAGTTAACAAAAACTATAAAATGGGGGTGAGTTTATGAGACGTTTTCTAATATCTATTTTTGTTTCTTTATTTTTGATATCCCTTCTGCATAGTGTGCAGGCAGTTGCCGATAAGGAAAAGGAAAAAGAGGAACTCCAGAAACGTTTTGGATGGTGGCCTACAGACGCAAAACCAGGCCCTGTAAAAGATGAAGAACGCGGAGGATATTGGTGGTGGCCAGAAATACCTGGCCAGGCAAGACCTTGGGGGAATAGGGGCTATTGCTATGTAAATAAGATTATCATTGATTACAAGGCTGAGGAGTTACCTCCTCCTAAAGAAATGGAACCAAGACCCGCGCTTATAATAAAAAAGATTATAAAAAATGTAAAGATATACTTTGATTTTGACAAGGCAGTTTTAAGAGAAGATGCAATGCCTGTTTTGGAGGAAGCCCTCAGAAGCCTTAAGAAAAACTCTGAGGCCTCTATTCTTATCACAGGAAATTGTGATATAAGAGGTCCTGAGTCATACAATTTAAAATTAGGGAGAAACCGTGCAGAGGCAGTTAAACAGTTTATGATAAATAATGGAATTGCTGAGGAAAGAATAAAAATAGTCAGCCGTGGAAAACTTGATGCGGTTGCACCTGTTACTGATTTAGTTGGTATGCAAAAAGATAGAAATGCCCAGTTTATGGTAGCCGAGGTGGAAGAGGTTATGATTCCCTATACCTCAAAACCTCCAAAGGGTGAAGTGGAAGAGGTGCGAAAACTTGAAGGCGCTATAAAGGTAGATACAAAAGAATATACGATACAGAAAGATGACACTCTGTGGAAGATAGCCCAAAGAGAATATGGTGACGGCAACCAATGGCGAAGAATATATGAGTTTAATAAGGAAAAGATTAAAAATCCCAATAAGTTAAGAGCAGGTCAAAAAATCCTTATACCAATTGAATAAGAAATGAATAAAAAAACTATAAGAGATATAGATATAAAAGGAAAGCGCTTGTTAATCAGAGTGGATTTTAATGTCCCTCTTGATGATAGATTAAATATAACTGACGATACCAGGATAAAAGCAGCGCTTCCCACTATTATATATGCCTTAGAAAATGGTGCTATAGTTTTACTTATGAGCCATCTGGGAAGGCCTGATGGAAAGGTTGTGGAAAAATTAAGGCTTAACCCTGTCAAAAACAGACTCCAAGAACTTTTAGGTAAACCTGTCATAAAATTGGATGATTGTATTGGCAGTGAGGTTAGGAGAACTGTTGAAAGGCTTAAACCTGGTGATGTAGCGCTTCTAGAGAATCTCAGATTTCATCCAGAAGAAGAGGCAAATGACCCTAATTTTAGCAAGGAGTTAGCTTCACTGGCTGATATCTATATAAATGATGCATTTGGCACTGCGCACCGCGCCCATTCCTCTACAGAAGGCATTGCTAAATTTTTGCCCGCCTATGCAGGTTTTTTAATTGAAAAGGAGATTGAGTATCTTGGAAAGGTTTTGGAGTCGCCTGCAAAACCCTTTGCCTTAATCCTTGGTGGCGCAAAGATATCGGATAAGATACTCGTGATAGAGAACCTTATAAAAAAGATAGATGCACTTTTAATCGGTGGAGGAATGGCGTACACCTTTCTTAAGGCACAGGGTAAAAATATTGGGAATTCAAAGCTTGAAAAGGATAGGATTGAGTATGCTAAAGACCTGTTGGGCAAGGTTAAAGCAACCAATCTGAAACTTAGTTTGCCTGTTGATAATGTGGTGGTGGATAAGATAGACGCATCGTCAAATGAGGAAATAGTTGGAGAGGATATCCCTGACGGGTTAATAGGGGTGGACATAGGGCAGAAGACCATAGCGAATTTTAGGGATATCTTAAAGAATACAAAAACCATCCTTTGGAACGGACCCCTGGGAATTTTTGAAATAGATAAATTTGGTAAGGGAACAAAAGAGATAGCAAATTTTATTGTAACGCTCAAGGCTACTACTGTAATTGGCGGTGGTGATACAGCAAGCGCCATTTCTAAGCTTGGTCTTGAAAATAAGATGAGTCATGTTTCAACAGGCGGTGGTGCGAGCTTAGAGTTCTTGGAGGGAAAAGTTCTTCCGGGCATAGCCTGTCTTCTGAATAAGTAATGAGAAGGATATTTATAGCAGGAAACTGGAAGATGTATAAGACACAAGAGGAGACCGAATCCCTTAT
>VGKN01000312.1 GCA_016867055.1 Candidatus Omnitrophota bacterium | reverse complement strand
AGCAGGTGTAACAAATGGAGAGGTTGAAATAAAAGGTGCAAAGCCAGAACATCTTGGTGCAGTTATAGATAAACTCAGAGAGGCAGGCGCTAAGATTATCGTTAATGGTAATAAAATTAAGGTTACAGGAAGAAAACGTTTTAAACCCGTGAATGTAACTACCCTTCCCTATCCTGGATTTCCGACGGATATGCAGGCACAATTTATGGCAGCAATGTGCCTTACCGATGGCATAAGTGTAATTACTGAAAAAGTTTACCCTGAGAGATTTATTCATATTAGCGAATTAAACCGTATGGGAGCACAGATTATGTTAGAGGGCTCAAGCGCTATTGTAAGGGGCGTTCCAAGGCTTAGCGGTGCACCTGTAATGGCATCAGACCTAAGGGCATCCGCTGCTTTGGTCATAGCAGGTCTTGTAGCCAAGGGTAGAACAGAGGTATCAAGGATTTATCATATAGATAGGGGATACGAGAAAATAGAAGAAAAATTACTTTCTTTGGGAGCTGAGATTCGCAGAGAAAGGTCAAACGAGGTCCATCCGCCACAGAATCTTGGTGGATAATAGCGGAATTTATCCAGAATTAATTTTTATCATTAGGCTCTTTCGCAGAATGGCAGAATGAATGGAAGTATGCGAAAGAACCTAATGGGTTGTGGCGAGAAAAATTTTCCCCACACATTCGGGGAATGGGTGAGCGAAGCCAAAGGCGAAGCGACAAAAGGAGGATTAGATATGGCAGTTGTTATAAGGATGAAGAGATTTGGGACTAAGAAGAAGCCCCATTCAAGGATAGTTGTTACCGATAAACGTTCTCCGAGAGATGGAAGATTTATAGAGCAGGTGGGATTTTATGACCCTCTTAAAAATCCTCCGCTTGTAAAGATTGATAAAGAGAGAATATTACACTGGCTGAAATTAGGCGCCCAGCCCTCAGAGACTGTTTTAAATCTTTTGAAGAAAGAAGGGATTATAAAGAGATAAGGAAAAAAGGAGTACCATTTGCCTCTCATTGATATTTTAACTATCTTTCCTAATATGTTTAGTGGGATTCTAACTGAGTCCATATTAAAAAGGGCGATAAGAGCAGGCGTTGTTAAGATAAGATTGCATAATATAAGAGATTATTCCGGTGATAAACACCATAAGGTAGATGATAAGCCATTTGGTGGTGGGCCAGGGATGGTTATGAAGATTGAGCCGATATATGATGCCTTGCAGGATATTTTAAAAAATAAAAAGAAAGGCAAAGCCAGAGTAATACTCCTAAGTCCTCAGGGAAGGGTTCTTACTCAAAGGCTGGTAAAGAACCTTTCAAAAGAGAAGCATATTGTGCTGATATGCGGTCACTACGAAGGTATAGATGAAAGGGTGAGAGAGTATTTGGCAACAGATGAGATTTCTATAGGTGATTATATCCTGACAGGCGGAGAACTTGCAGCAATGGTGATGATAGATTCAATAGTCAGGCTTTTACCAGGAGCGCTCGGAGATAAAAATTCTATAAAATCTGAATCCTTTTCAAAAGACACTCTGGAATATCCTCAGTATACAAGACCAGCAAATTTTTTAGGGATGCAGGTCCCGCAAATTCTCTTAAGCGGAGACCACAGAGCGATAGATAAGTGGCGTCAGGAACAGGCAAGAAAAAATACGCTTATAAAGCGGCCAGACCTCATTAGAAAGGGGAGAAGTGAATTATGACAAATAAAATAGAACTTATAGAAAAGGAATACCTTAAGGAAAAGCCTGCACAATTTAATGTAGGGGATACTGTGAGGGTATATGTAAAGATTTTTGAAGAGGAAAAGGTAAGACTCCAACCCTTTGAAGGAATAGTTATTAGAAAGAGAGGTTCCGGCATACGCTCAACCTTTACTGTTAGAAGAATCTCGTATGGAGAGGGCGTGGAGAGGATATTTCCACTCCATTCGCCTAATATAGATAAGATTGAGGTGATAAAAGAAGGAAAGACAAGGCGTGCGAAATTATACTTCCTAAGAAAAAAGATAGGTAAAGATACGAAGATTGAGGAAAAAAAGGAGTTTAAAGAAAAAGATACGCAGGAACAAGAGCCGCCTAAGGACGCTGAGTAGATATGAATCCTCTTTAACAGGTGGTGCGGTTTTGAGTTGCGGCATAGATGAGGCAGGCCGTGGTCCTTTGGCAGGCCCAGTGGTAGCAGGTGCTGTTATCATTAAGAAAAGAAAATTCAAAAGTAGGATAGACGATTCTAAACTCCTCACCCCAAAAGAGAGGCAGGAGGCTTTCAAAGAGATTAAAAAAAATTGCCTCATCGGACTTGGAGTAGTAAATAATAAAATTATAGATAGAATAAATATATTTCAGGCAACAAGGCTTGCAATGAAGAAGGCATTATCTTTTTTGCGGATAAAACCGCATCTTTTGTTGGTTGATGGGAATATGAAGTTAGGAGTTCCGATTAAAACCAGATATATAATAGGCGGTGATAGAAGATGTTTATCCATTGCCTGCGCCTCAATAGTTGCCAAGGTGACGCGGGACAGAATTATGGAAGAATATCACAGAATACTCCCTATGTAT
>VGKN01000311.1 GCA_016867055.1 Candidatus Omnitrophota bacterium | reverse complement strand
ATTTCTCCCAGTTTAGACTTGCTAAGTTCTTCATTTATAAAACCCACTCCCTTTGGTAAAATCTCGTTGAGTAACACCCTGCCAACCGTGGTATCTATTATTACCTCATTAACCCTTACCTTTATCTTAGCATGCTTGGTGACCTCTCCATCGCCATAGGCTAATATAACCTCATCTAAACTTGAGAAAAATTTGCCCTCTCCTTTCTCGCCAGGTTTTTCTTTGGTGAGATAATTACATCCCAATACAATATCCTGCGATGGAACTACAATAGGTCTTCCATCTGCTGGAGAAAAAAGATTATTCGTTGCCATCATTATAAACTTGGATTCCATCTGCGCCTCTATAGACAGAGGTACATGTACTGCCATCTGGTCACCATCGAAATCAGCATTGAAGGCTGTACAGACTAATGGATGAATCTTAATTGCTTTACCCTCCACCAAAATCGGCTCAAAAGCCTGAATACCTAATCTATGAAGCGTTGGAGCCCTGTTTAAGAGAATAGGATGGTCTTTTATAATTTCATCAAGTATATCCCATACTTCAAGCTTAGTCTTTTCAACCATTCGTTTAGCACTCTTTATAGTATGGACGCGCCCTTTTTCTTTAAGCCTCCTTATAATAAACGGTTCAAATAACTCCAAGGCCATCTTTTTAGGAAGCCCGCAGTTATAGAGTTTTAACTCTGGACCTATAACAATAACCGACCTTCCTGAATAGTCAACCCTTTTCCCGAGAAGATTTTGACGAAATCTTCCTTGTTTTCCTTTTAGCATATCGCTTAACGATTTTAGGGGTCTATTTCCAGGACCAACTACAGGTCTTCCGTGTCTTCCGTTATCAAATAGAGCATCCACTGCCTCTTGCAACATTCTTTTTTCATTCCTTATAATTACCTCAGGGGCATTCAATTCAATAAGCTTCTTTAATCTATTATTCCTGTTTATAACCCTCCTATATAAATCATTTAGATCGCTGGTTGCAAACCTTCCGCCATCAAGCGGAACAAGGGGTCTAAGATCAGGGGGTATAACAGGGATCGTATCCAAAATCATCCATTCAGGTTTATTGCCAGATTTTTTGAACGCCTCAGCTATTTTTAGGGTCTTTGCAATCTTTTTTTGAACCTGTTCTGCCTTTGTCGTTTTAAGCTGCCTGTGTAAATCAGCAGTTAATTTGTCCAAGTCTAATTGTTTTAAGAGCTCCTTGATTGCCTCTGCTCCCATTTTGGCAACAAACCTATTGCTGAATTTTTTAAGATTTTCTTCGTATTTCTCCTCGCTTAATAATTCCTTTTTTTTAAGAGGGGTCTCCCCTGGGTCAATAATAACGTATTCCTCATAATACAAAACCTTTTCTACATCTCTAAGGCTTAGGTCAAGAAGATTGCAGATTTTACTTGGAACTGCTTTAAAAAACCAGATATGAGAAACGGGCGCTGCAAGTTCAATGTGTCCCATTCTATCGCGCCTCACCTTAGAAAGGGTTACCTCTACGCCGCATCTGTCGCATATTACCCCCTTGTATTTTATGCGTTTATATTTACCGCAGGCACACTCCCAGTCCTTCGTCGGGCCAAAAATTTTCTCACAGAAAAGTCCATTTTTTTCGGGCTTAAATGTCCTATAGTTTATGGTCTCAGGCTTCTTTACCTCACCCCTTGACCATGACCTTATAACATCAGGAGAGGCTATCTTTATGTTAATTGCATCAAATATATTTACCTCTCTTGGTTCTTCTGTTAAAGGTTCTGGAGGAGTTCCTTTTGGCTTGATCTTTTCTTTAACCCTTAAATTTTCAGTCCTTGTTTTTGCCATTTCACTACCCCTTTGAACCACTAAAATCCTTTTTTCTTTCAAGTCTCACATCTAAGGCGAGACTTTGTAACTCCTTAACCAATACATTAAAAGACTCTGGAGTACCGGGTAAGAGCGAATGCTCTCCCTTAACAATAGACTCATATATCCTCGTCCTTCCAGACACATCATCACTTTTAACGGTCAATAACTCTTGAAGGGTGTAGGCTGCGCCATATGCCTCAAGCGCCCAAACCTCCATCTCACCAAATCTCTGCCCACCAAATTGAGCCTTTCCACCCAAGGGCTGCTGAGTAACAAGGGAATAGGGTCCTATTGAACGGGCATGTATTTTATCATCAACCAAATGGGCTAATTTCATCATATAGATATATCCAACGGCTACCCTCTGTTCAAAAGGCTCACCGGTAAAACCATCTCTAAGCATTATCTTTCCATTCTCAGGCAAATCTGCCTTTCTCATTTCCTCCTTTATCTCAATCTCCTTTGCACCATTGAATACAGGAGAAGAGACATAAAATCCTAAGATTTTAGCTGCCCATCCTAAATGGGTTTCAAGAATCTGCCCCACATTCATTCTTGAGGGAACACCAAGTGGATTTAGAACAATTTCAATGGGTGTGCCATCAGGTAAAAAGGGCATGTCTTCTTCAGGCAATATCTTTGCTATTACGCCTTTGTTACCATGTCTTCCAGCAATCTTATCGCCCACAGAGAGCTTCCTCTTGCTGGCGATGTAGACAACCACCTTCTTTAAA